>NZ_JBLZMW010000008.1:0-189622 GCF_048553275.1 Pacificoceanicola niger | reverse complement strand
CATCACACCCGCCATGAAACTGAAAATGGCCGCGTAAGTTCTACGGATGCACCCCGTTAAAAAGGGGGAGATTACCGGGCGTGGGAGATGACGGGGTTACCCTCGCCCAAAAAATGAAGATGGCCGCGCACGCTGTGACCTGAGGCTCCGCAATAATGGGAGGTAGTCCCAGTGGCGAAAAATGTTCCTGCGACTTGGTTCAGAGATCCCAGGGAGGTGAATTTCGGTCAAGTCGTCCAGAATTCTGGGCGGTTATTTCTCGGCCAGAGTGTCGAGATACAGACGCACCGCATCCTGCACATGGCGAAAACGGTCGCCGCCAAGGTGTTTGCCGCCGTACCAGCGCGTGACCACTATGATTTGGTCAATCACACACTCGCGCTCCAACATGCGGAGGATCACCATGCCGGCGCCGCTCTCGCCGTCATCGTTTTTCAGCGGTCCACCGGAGGTCAGGCAAGCCCAGGTGTTATGCGTCGCTTTGGAGAATTTCTTTCGCCTTTTCAGTTCTTTTAGAAAAGCGGCAGCCTCATTGGCAGACGCGCAGGCTCCGCCTGATACTGCGTAACGCGAGCCGCGGTCCGAGATGATGTTTTCCAGCACCAGCATGATGATGGCCTAAGGGGCTGTGCGGAATGCTGCAACCCCGTTGTGGCGACGGCGTGCTCCGAGGCGAAAAAATGGCCCCGGCATCCCCGCCGGGGCCTTCGGACGCATCCCGTGAGTTCCACAGAGCCCGATACCATTACGTGCCTTTTGAAGACACCACGTTAGCGTGTCATTGGTAAAGAAAGCCTGAACTTCCCAGAAAGGGATTCCATGGTCGCGATGGTTTCGCAGAAAACCTGGCATGTGACGTTGCAATACGAAAAAGGGCGCCCCGAAGGACGCCCTTTATTTGTCGAAAGATGCACGAATTACGCGTCTTCTTCCTTGGTATTTTTTTCCGGCACCACTTCTTCGCCGGTTTCCTGATCGACGACTTTCATCGACAGGCGCACTTTGCCGCGATCGTCGAAACCAAGCAACTTGACCTTGACGTCCTGACCTTCTTTCAGAACGTCCGACGGATGGTTCAGGCGGCGGTTTTCGATCTGGCTGACGTGCACCAGGCCGTCGCGCTTGCCGAAGAAGTTCACGAAGGCGCCGAAATCGACGATCTTCACAACCTTGCCGTCATAGACTTTGCCTTCTTCCGGCTCTGCCACGATCGAATAGATCATGTCGTAGGCCTTCTTGATGGCCTCGCCGTTGGGGGAGGCGATCTTGATGATGCCTTCGTCGTTGATGTCGACCTTGGCACCCGACACTTCGACGATCTCGCGGATCACCTTGCCGCCGGAGCCGATCACTTCACGGATCTTGTCGGTCGGGATCTGCATGGTTTCGATGCGCGGCGCATGAACGGAGAAGTCCGACGCTTCGGTCAGGGCCTTGGCCATTTCGCCCAGAATGTGCAGGCGGCCTTCTTTGGCCTGGGCCAGAGCGGTCTTCATGATCTCGGGCGTGATACCCGCGACCTTGATGTCCATCTGCAGCGAGGTGATGCCCTTCTCGGTGCCGGCCACCTTGAAGTCCATGTCGCCGAGGTGGTCCTCGTCACCGAGAATGTCGGACAGGATCGCATAATCGCCATCGTCTTCGAGCACGAGACCCATCGCCACACCGGCAACCGGCGCTTTCAGCGGCACACCCGCGTCCATCATGGACAGCGAGCCACCACAGACCGAAGCCATGGAGGACGAGCCGTTGGATTCGGTGATTTCCGACACCAGACGCAGCGTGTACGGAAAATCCGTCGCAGCGGGCAGAACGGCCTGAAGGGCGCGCCATGCCAGTTTGCCGTGGCCGATTTCGCGGCGGCCCGGGCCACTCACGCGGCCCACTTCGCCAACCGAATAGGGCGGGAAGTTGTAATGCAGCATGAAGTTGGATTTGAAGTTGCCATGCAACGCGTCGATGAACTGCTCGTCGTCGCCGGTGCCGAGCGTGGTCACGACCAGCGCCTGTGTTTCACCACGGGTGAACAGCGCAGAGCCGTGCGTGCGCGGCAAAAGGCCGGTTTCCGACACGATCGGGCGGATCTGATCGAGGGCGCGTCCGTCGATGCGGCGCTTGTTCTTGACCACGTCCCCGCGCAGAACAACCGACTCCAGCTTCTTCAGAGCGGAGCCGAGGTTTGCATCGCCGAGCTGCTCTTCGGTGAGCGTTGCCTTGATCGCGTCCTTGGTCGCGGAGACCGCGGCGACGCGCTCCTGCTTGTCGGAAATCGCGTAGGCGGCTTTCATCTTCTCTTCACCGGCGGCTTTCACGGCCTCGTAGAGGTCGGAGTAGTCCGGCGGGGTGAAGTCGAAAGGCTCCTTGGCGGCTTCTTCGGCCAGATCAATGATCAGGTCGACGACCGGCTGGATCTGCTCATGGGCGAACAGAACCGCACCAAGCATTTCTTCTTCGGTCAGCTCATAGGCTTCGGACTCGACCATCATGACCGCGTCCTTGGTGCCGGCGACGACCAGATCGAGGCGCTGCTCGGGGTTGTCGCGCAGCATGTGCATGTCGTCGACAGTCGGGTTCAGGACGTACTCGCCATCCTCGAAACCCACGCGTGCGCCTGCGATCGGACCACGGAACGGCGCGCCGGAGATGGTCAGCGCGGCAGAGGCGGCGATCATCGCGACGATGTCGGGGTCGTTGACGAGGTCATGCGACAGCACGGTGCACATCACGAGCACTTCGTTCTTGAAGCCGGGCACGAACAGCGGGCGGATCGGGCGGTCGATCAGGCGGGCGGTCAGCGTTTCCTTTTCGGTCGGCCGCGCCTCGCGCTTGAAAAAGCCTCCCGGTACTTTACCGGCGGCGTAGTATTTTTCCTGGTAGTGGACGGTGAGGGGGAAGAAATCCTGACCTTCACGCGGCTCTTTCGCGAACGTGACGTTCGCCATGACCGAGGTTTCGCCCAGAGTGGCGATGACGGTACCATCGGCCTGACGGGCAACCTTGCCCGTTTCCAGTGTGAGCGTTTCTTCGCCCCACTGCATCGTCTTCTTCGTTTCTTTGAACATCCGTATATCCTTTTGGAAGCACTCGCGGGCCCTCCCGCGTCTCCCGTTTGAATGGCGGCCCCATTGCCGCCGCCCCTTTCATCATTCCATGCGCCAGGGACAGAGCGTCACGTCTCAGATTGGGCGCGCATACATGTTTTTCGAGGTTTTGGAAAGCAAGGAAAGCAGTCGCGGGGCCGGAAACCTACGGAAAACTATCGAATTCGTATGCCCGTGGTCCAGCCGGGGTTGCAGCGCGGGTGAGGCGGGTCGCGGCGGCGCACTGACCTGAGCGCGCTGCTGCATCATTCCGGCCAGTCCGAGCGCCATCGAAGCACGGTCCAGGGCGCTATTTGACGAGATTGCGGGACTTTTTCCCGAGCGGCGCGCCGAAGACTTGCCGCAGGTCCGGCCGCGCGTCATGGCCGGGCAAGCGCCCGAGGATGTGACGGCAACAGATACGTGGAACACCCTGCGGTTGCTCCGGGTCTGGGCGGCGGATCAAACCTGCGTGACGCTCGATTTCGAGCCTGTCAGCTTTGATGTGGCCGCCGTCCTTGCCGCGTCCATGTCGCCGGGCGGACCATCTGTAGAGATGCTCATCGAATCCGGAACGATCCGCGGTGATCAAAAAAAAGACCCGGGCAAAGCCCGGGTCAGTCCAACAGGGAGGTGCGTGTGATGACCCGCACACGCAACGGGAGACTGATTTGATAATGCCTGATGACAGCATCAGTGTGCAATGCGACTTTGATCGGCGTCAAGAAACTCTGTGGTTTTCCGGCACATAACCGCCTAATTGCTGATAATTGTTACGAAACCAAGCGGTATCCACCGGATTCGGTGACCAGAAGCGTGGCGGTTGAAGGGTTCGGCTCGATCTTTTGTCGCAGGCGATAGATGTGCGTTTCGAGCGTATGGGTGGTCACCCCTGCGTTGTATCCCCAAACTTCGTGCAAGAGCGTGTCGCGCGGCACGACGCCCTCGGTCGCCCGGTAGAGGAACTTGAGGATGTTCGTTTCCTTCTCCGTCAGACGGATTTTCTTGTCATCTTCCGTGATCAGCATCTTCATGGCGGGCTTGAAGGTGTAGGGGCCGACGGTGAAGACCGCGTCCTCGGATTGCTCGTGCTGACGCAGCTGGGCGCGAATGCGGGCAAGAAGGACGGGGAATTTGAACGGTTTGGTCACATAGTCGTTGGCCCCGGCATCGAGGCCGAGGATCGTGTCCGCGTCCGAGTCGTGGCCGGTGAGCATGATGATCGGCGCCTTCACGCCCTGCTTGCGCATCAGGCGGCAGAGTTCGCGCCCGTCCGTGTCCGGCAGCCCCACGTCGAGGATGACGAGCTCGTAATTCTGCTCCTTGACGCGCACCATCGCCGTGGCGCCGCTGTCGGCTTCGAAGACTTCGAAGTCTTCGGTCATGATCAGTTGCTCGGCCAACGCCTCGCGCAGATCGTCGTCGTCGTCCACCAGAAGAATGTTCTTGAGCTGTGCCATCGCGATGACCTCCGTCTTGCCTTTCCGGTGAGATGTGGACATTTTGCCGGTCCGGCAAGGATTGCTGCATACCGTTCACGGCCTCGTGTCCCGCGACCGCGAATGTTACAGGAAAAACCGCCGATTGTTACAGATACAGGATGCTGCATGCCCTTTTCTCCCGATCTGAACGAGACCCTGTCGCGCGCCCGGGCCGATTTGCGGATGGGGGTGCCGGTTGTTCTTGACGGCGCGACCGGTGCGGCGCTGATCGCATCGGCCGAGACATTGAGCGCCGCGCGGCTGATCGAGATGCAGGGTCTGGGCGATGTGGATCTCGTGCTGACCGGACGCCGGGCCGAGACGTTGAAAGCGCGGGCCTATGATGGCGATGTGGCGCGGGTTGTCTTGCCTGACGGGGCGGCGATGACCTGGGTCCAGTCCTTGGCGGACCCGTCGGATGATCTGGCTACGCCGATGAAGGGGCCGCTGACCACACGGCGCGGCGGCGATGCGGCGTTGCATCGATTGGCCGTCGCCCTTTGCAAAAGCGCGCGACTGTTGCCTGCCGCTTTGGTGGTCCATGTACCGGGAGGTTTTGCTGCGGCGCACAATCTGGTGAGCCTGCACGTGGAGACGGTGGCCCCGGCGCTGGTGGCCCTGCCGGACCTGCTGCACGTCGTGTCCGCCAAGGTGCCGCTCAGAGCGGCGGAGAATGCCCGGCTGCATATTTTCCGGCCAGAGGATGGCAGCGACGAGCACTATGCCATCGAAATCGGCCGACCGGACCGGGACAAACCCGTGCTGGCGCGGCTGCATTCGGCCTGTTTCACCGGCGATCTGCTTGGGTCACTCAAATGCGATTGCGGCCCGCAACTGAACGCGGCTCTGGCGCGGATGGGGCAGGAGGGCAGCGGCGTGCTCTTGTATCTCAACCAAGAAGGGCGCGGCATCGGCCTTGCCAATAAGATGCGGGCGTATTCTCTGCAGGATCAAGGGTTTGATACGGTGGAGGCCAACCATCGGCTGGGCTTTGAAGACGACGAACGCGATTTTCGCCTGGGCGCGCAGATCCTTGAGACCATGGGGTTTTCGGGGGTGCGCCTGTTGACCAACAATCCGGCCAAGGTGGCGATGCTGGAACACTGCGGGATAAACGTGGCCGAGCGCGTTCCGCTCCGGGTGGGCGAGACACCGCAGAACGCCCGGTATCTGGCGACCAAGGCCGAGAAATCCGGTCACCTTTTCTAGGGGTGCGGGGCACAGCCCCGCCCTACGATCTGTCGCGTGGCCTTGTGCGGCGCGTTTCGTGTCATACGTCTGTGCTCAAAGGAGACCGAGATGCATTATTCCCTGCTCGATCTGTCGCCGGTGCCCGAGGGCTCCACGGTGGCAGACGCCCTGAGAAACACGGGCGATCTGGCGCAACATGCTGAGCGCTGGGGGTATCACCGTTACTGGATGGCCGAGCATCACAATATGCCGGGGATCGCCAGTGCGGCGACTGCCGTCCTGATCGGCCATGTTGCGGGACTGACCAAGACGATCCGTGTCGGCGCAGGCGGCATCATGCTGCCGAACCATGCGCCGCTGGCGGTTGCGGAGGCCTTTGGTACACTGGCGACGCTCTATCCGGGGCGGATCGACCTGGGGCTGGGCCGGGCGCCGGGCGGCGATCAGGCGGTGATGCAGGCCTTGGGTGTGCATCCCTCGCGCGCCGAGGCATTTCACAACGAAGTGGCGGAACTGCGCGAGCTTTTCGGTCCGGAAAACCCGGATCGCCGGGTGCGGGCGCTGCCCGGCGAGGGCACCGGGGTGCCGCTCTGGATTCTCGGTAGCTCCCTGCATGGGGCGCAGGTGGCCGCGATGCTGGGCTTGCCCTACGCCTTTGCCTCGCATTTCGCGCCGGCCGCGCTTGAGCAGGCGTTCGAAGTCTACCGGCGCTATTTCAAACCGTCGGAGTCGGCGACCAAACCCCACGCCATGATGGCGGTCAACGTCTTTGCGGCAGAGACCGAAGCCGAGGCGCGCCGCTTGCGGACGACCATGCAACAGGCCTTCTATCGGTTGCGTACGGGCCGCCCCGGAAAACTGCCAGCACCGGTGGACGATCTGTCCACCGTGGTGCCGGAGGGCGCGATGCCAGCGCTGGACGAGGCGTTGCGGATTTCCGCGGTCGGCGATCCCGGCCAGGTGGAGGCGCAGCTTCGCACGCTCATCGCGGCGCACAAGCCGGACGAGGTGATCATCACCGGCCAAATCCACGACCACGGCGCGCGGCTTCGCAGCTTCGAGATCGCGGCGGATGTCATGGGGCGGATCAACAGCGCGGCCGAGGCCGCGTGAGCACGGCGGCCGATCTTGTTCTGACGCGCGGCGGGCTGCGGTTCGCCGGGCGGCTCTGGCCCTGCACCATCGGGCGCGGCGGCGTTGTGGCGGACAAGCGCGAGGGCGATGGCGGGACGCCCGTGGGCATACACCGCATCGTCGGTATGCTCTATCGGGCGGACCGCATCGCACAGCCTGCGGCTTGGGCGGTGCCTATCGGTCCACGGGATCTGTGGTCCGATGATACGACAGACCCGGCCTATAACCAATGGGTCCGGGCCCCCTATGCGGGCAGCCATGAGGCGCTGCGCCGGGCCGACCGGCTCTATGATCTTGTGCTACTGACCGATTGGAACTGGCCTGATGCCACGCCGGGCCGGGGCTCGGCGATCTTTCTGCATCGCTGGCGCAGGCCCGGGTATCCGACGGAGGGCTGCGTGGCCTTCCGGCCGGATCATTTGCGCAAGATCGCGGGGCTTATCGGGCCGGGCAGCCGGGTGATTGTTGGCAATGGACTGGCAGAAGGTACGCCGTAGACGTGCAACGCTACGCCGCGCAGGCGGATCAGGCCGTAAGGGACCGCCCCAACCCGTGCAACATCTGCAGGCATTGTCCGATCTGTTCGCGGGCGATGTACTCATCAGGCTTGTGCGCCTGTGCGATGGATCCGGGGCCGCAAACGACGACGCTCATTCCCATCTTCTGGAACAACCCCGCTTCGGTGCCAAATGGCACCACGTCGCAGGCATTTCCGCCGGTGAGTTGTTGCACCAGATCGCGCACGGCGTTGTCGCTCATCGGCTCCAGCCCGACGACTTCGCCGATCACCTCTGTGGAGATATCCGCGTGAGGGGATACCGCGCGCATCGCGGGGAGCAGCTCGGTTTCGACGTATTCGGTTATGGATTGCTTGACGAAATCCGCGTCGTTCCATTCGACGGGCCGCATCTCCCATTCGACCTCCGCCTTGCCCGGGATCACATTGTGCGCAACGCCGCCAGAGAGCCGACCGATGTTCACGGTGGTCCACGGCGGATCGAACCGGGAGCCTTGCGGGGCGCGGGTCTTTAGGGTCTCGGCCAGGTCCAGCAGGCGTGAGACATACCGCACGGCATAGGAGACGGCATTGACGCCATGATCGGGGGCCGACCCATGGCCTTCGAGGCCGGTGAACCGGGTGGTGTATTCACAGCATCCCTTGTGGCCTTCGATGATCCGCATGGAGGTGGGCTCGCCGATGATGGCCATGGCGGGCCTGATGCCGCGCGCCTGCAAGTGCGGGACGAGATTGCGCGCCCCAAGACAGCCGACCTCCTCGTCATAGGTGAAACAAAAATGGAGCGGACGCTTGAGTTCGACATCAGCCCAAGCCGGGGCCATGGCCAGCGTCGCGGCAATGAATCCCTTCATATCACAGGTGCCCCGGCCATAGAGCAGGTCGTCCTGCTCGCGCATCACGAAGGGGTCGCTTGACCAGTCCTGATCGGTCACGGGCACCACATCGGAATGACCTGACAAAACCACGCCGCCTTCCCGGTCGGGGCCAAGGGTGGCCCACAGATTGGCTTTTTTGCCGGTCTCGTCGTGGAAGACTTCGCTGCGGGCGCCAAGCGCGTCGAGCCGCGATGCCATGGCATGGATCATGTCGAGGTTGCTGTCCGAGGAGGCCGTAGGGAAGGCAATCAACTCGGACAGCAGGCTTTCGGTTTGGGCAATGGTGGTCATCCGGGACGGTATCCTGCGGGTTCGGTGTGGGGTGTCCTGCCGGATGACTGTGCCGACAGACGCGTGAGGCGGCATGCGATGACCGTCTCGGCAAGGCCTGCGATTCCGGATTGGTTCGGGGTACAGACGTTTGATCTTACTGAACCTGCCCTTCTCGTGGAATGCAAGCCGCGGGCGGTGCTGACGGGCGCTGAAAAATCGGGCGAGGGCTTGGTAATTGTGCGTGACGGGGCAAAAAAAATCTGGCTCGTTGGCCGAGTCCTTCCGAAAATCGGCCAATGACAGGGCGTGTTGGGTTTTTGTTCACTGGCCAAATGGCGCATATTGACCAAAAAAGTGGCGCAAATCGCCTTTCAAGTGTCGGTTTTTCAGCCAATTTTCCCGGATTTCCTGTCAAGTTGGTAAAAATCAGGGAACCGGTTGCAACGTTGACGCGGTCGCGCTTTAGTTCCCGGTACAAGACAGCGGAGATCAATCCGCGACACTGAAACGGGGAGCCTGCTTTGGCTGATCAAACAAACGGCGACGCTTTCGTCGCCTTTGAGCGTGTTCAGAAAAGTTATGACGGCGAGACTTTGGTCGTCAAAGACTTGAACCTTTCTTTGCCCAAAGGCGAATTTCTGACAATGCTCGGACCGTCTGGGTCCGGCAAGACTACTTGCTTGATGATGCTGGCCGGTTTCGAAACGGCGACGCATGGGGAGATCAAGCTCGACGGGACAAGCATCAACAACATTCCGCCGCACAAACGCGGCATCGGCATGGTGTTTCAAAACTATGCCCTGTTCCCGCACATGACGGTGGCCGAGAACCTTTCGTTCCCGCTTGAGGTGCGCAAGATCGGCAAGTCCGACCGCGAGGCCAAGGTCAAGCGGGCGCTGGACATGGTGCAGATGGGCGCCTTTGGCGGTCGTCGCCCGGCACAGCTTTCGGGCGGTCAGCAGCAGCGGATCGCTCTGGCACGCGCATTGGTGTTCGAGCCGGAACTCGTGCTCATGGACGAACCGCTCGGCGCGCTCGACAAGCAGCTGCGCGAGCACATGCAGTTCGAGATCACCAAGCTCGCACACGACCTCGGCATTACCACGGTCTATGTCACCCATGACCAGACCGAAGCGTTGACCATGTCGGATCGCGTCGCGGTGTTTGACGATGGCCGCATTCAGCAGCTCGACCCGCCCGATACGCTGTACGAAAAGCCCAAGAACAGCTTCGTTGCGCAGTTCATCGGCGAGAACAACACGCTCGAAGGCACGATCACTGAAATCAGGGGCAACCACTGCGTGGTGAAGCTTGAAGACGGTCAGATGATCGACGCGGTTCCGATCAACGTGACCGAGGTCGGCGAGAAGACACGCGTTTCCATTCGCCCGGAGCGCGTCGAAATCAACAAGGACCGGCTTCAGGAAGGCGCGCATACGCTCAAGGCCACGGTGCTGGAATTCATCTATATGGGTGACATCTTCCGCACCCGTCTGCGGGTGGCCGGCAAGGACGATTTCGTCATCAAGACCCGCAACGCGCCTGACCAGGTGCGGCTGGTTCCCGGGACCGAGATCGAGATCGGCTGGCTTCCGGACGATTGCCGTGCACTCGAGGCGAACTAGATAACAGAGGGATTGCAGCGAGCCGTTCGGGGATGATCGGCTTGCTGGCAAGTCGAGGGGTTGGACGTTCGAACCCGTAACTCCGGCCCCCTTAATCAAACGGGTAGTACACTTAGGGAGTATGAAATGAAACTCACCAAGACCCTCATGGCCTCCACGGCCCTGACCGTCGCGGCGGCCGCGGCACACGCGGAAAGCCACGGCAATATGGCCGATAGCATGACGCTTGTTAGCTGGGGCGGTGCGTACCAGGCTTCGCAGCAGAATGCATATGTCGTGCCCTATCTGGAAATGCATCCTGAGGTTTCCGCAACTTGGGACGAAAGTTCCAACGAGGCCGTTGCCAAGCTGCGCGCCATGAACGAAGCGGGCAACGTCACCTGGGATCTCGTCGACGTCGTGGCATCCGACGCGATCCGCCTGTGTGACGAAGGCCTGGCGATGGAAATCGACCCGGACGAAGATCTTGCGGCTGCCCCCGATGGCACCTCCGCCGAGGACGACTTTGGCGACCTGCTGGTGTCTGACTGCTTCATTCCGCAGATCGTTTACTCGACCACCTTCGGCTATCGCACCGACATGGTTGGCGACACCCCGCCGACGGACGTCTGCGCCGTATTCGACCTGGAAGCCTATCCGGGCAAGCGCGCACTCGAAAAGCGCCCGATCAACAACATGGAATGGGCGCTGCTCTGTGACGGGGTTGCCAAGGCTGACGTGTACGACGTCCTCGAAACCGAGGAAGGTCAGGACCAGGCGCTTGCCAAGCTCGACACCATCAAGGACGACGTGATCTGGTGGTCTGCAGGCGCCGACACGCCGCAGCTGCTCGCCGACGGCGAAGTCGTGATGGGCTCCACCTACAACGGTCGTCTGTTCTCGGTCATCGAAGAGCAGGATCAGCCCGTCGCCATGCTGTGGGACGCGCAGGTGTTCGACCTTGACGGCTGGATCATTCCTGCCGGTCTTCCGGAAGATCGTCTGGCGCGTGTGAAGGACTTCGTGAAGTTCGCCACCGACACCCAGCGTCTGGCCGATCAGGCGAAGTACATCTCCTACGGTCCGGCCCGTCAGTCGTCCGCTCCGCTGGTTGGCAAGCATGCCGAACTCGGCATCGAGATGGCGCCGCACATGCCGACCGATCCGGAGAACGCCAAGAACACGTTCCTCTACAACTACGAGTTCTGGGCTGACTATCGCGACGACATCGACGCGAAATTCCAGGCGTGGCTCGCGCAATAAGCGCTCCATGACGACGGTCGAGGCGGGGACAAACCCCGTCCGCCGATACCGATAAGGCGGGCGGGGATTTCCCCGCCCTGCCATACAACGACATGGAGAGGGACATGCCCAAAGGCTATATCATCGGCCATATCACGGTGAACGATCCCGAGGCCTACAAGGAATACATCGAGCGCGATACGCCGATCCTTGAGAGCTACGGCGCGAAATTCATCGTCCGCGGCGGTCAGTCTGAAACGCCGGAAGGCGAGACGCAGAACCGGCATGTCGTTATCGAATTTCCCGATTATGAGACGGCGCAGCGCGCATATGCCGATCCGGCCTACCAAGAGGTCGCCGAGATCCGCCGCCGCACCGCAACAAGCACGATCATTCTAGTGGAGGGCGCGTGAACCATGAGTGACGCAACCCAGTCCGGCCCGGTCCTTGCCGCTGACGGCACCCCGCTCAAACGCAGCCTGAACCGCGCCCTGCGCCGCCAGAAGATGCGCGCGCTCATGTTGATTGCGCCGCTTCTTCTGTTCATTCTACTGGCCTTCATTCTCCCGATTGCCGACATGCTGTGGCGCTCGGTCGAGAACCAGATCGTCTCCGAAACTCTGCCACGCACAACCGTTGCGCTTGCCGACTACGACGCCGAAAGCGGTGAAGTGCCGGGCGATGCGGTCTTCGAGGCAGCCTATTACGACATATTCATCGCCGCCGAGCGCAAGCTGCACACCCGGCTTGGTACGCGTTTGAACTATGAGATGACCGGTGCGTCTTCGTTGTTCCGCAAATCAGGTCGCGGGCTCGATGACATCGGCGAAGTGTATCAGGATCAATTCGAAGATCTCGACGAAAACTGGGACGAAGCCGAGCCTTGGGCCGAGCTCATGGGGGATGCCGATTGGCTTGCGGAGCAGCGCGCCTGGCAAAAGGGCGCGAGGCAGCCGGAGTTCGAAGTCCGCTCTGACATTGCCGCGCTTCTGCCGCGCACAGCCGAGCAATATACCGTTTTTGCCCGTTTCCAGCAGGTGGAGGAAGACAAAAGTCCACTGCGTGAGGAGCCGTGGACCGCTGTGTTCACCGCCCTGTACGAGGATCTCGCCGAGACCGACGTGTCCGGCTATTCCGGACCCCGGGCCGACATGTTGAAAGCCGCGGACGCGCTTGTCGACAGTCCGGACTTCGAAACGGTCCGCCTTCAGGACGCGTTCGGCGACATCGACAAGGACTGGCTGACTCCGGAGATCTGGCAGACCATCAAGATCTATTCGCCGGATCTGACCAACGGTTATTTCCTCAATGCCGTGGATATGCAGAACGCCCCGGACGGCGCGGAATTCCGCGACGAAGACGAACGCATCTACGGGCTACTGTTCAAGCGCACGATGTTCATGAGCCTGGTGATCACCTTCAGCTGTATCATGCTGGCCTATCCGATTGCCTATCTGCTCTCGAACCTGCCGGCCCGTACGGCCAACCTGCTTATGATCCTCGTGCTCTTGCCATTCTGGACCTCGCTTCTGGTGCGGACCTCCGCGTGGAAGGTCATGCTGCAGCAGCAGGGGGTGATCAACGATGTGCTGGTCTGGCTTGGCCTGGTGGACGATGCCAACCGATTGATCATGATGAATAATCAGTTCGGTACGATTGTCGCCATGACACACATCCTGCTGCCGTTCATGATCCTGCCGATGTACTCGGTGATGAGCACAATCCCGACAACCTATGTCCGGGCCTCCAAATCGCTGGGGGCGACGAATTGGACCACCTTCTGGCGAGTCTATTTCCCGCAGTCAGTGCCAGGGATCGGTGCGGGGAGCATCCTCGTCTTCATCCTGGCCATCGGCTACTACATCACGCCGGCCATCGTTGGCGGGACCACCGGTACGTTTATCTCGAACCGGATTGCCTATCACATCCAGTCGAGCCTGAACTGGGGTCTGGCTGCCGCATTGGGGACAATTCTGCTGGCGGCGGTTCTCATACTCTACTGGGCCTACGACCGGATCGTCGGCATCGACAACGTGAAGCTGGGGGGCTGAGGAATGGCCGTAGAAACACAAGCAATCAAACGCCCCATCGGATTTGCAGCGCCGGTCGTCGGCGGGTTCGGGGCTTTCTTCGGCATGTTCGTCGGGGCGTCCAACGGCTCGACGATCATGGGCCTGGTCGCCGGTGCCCTCATCATGGCGGCGGTGGCCTTCGTGCTGCTCGAAGTTGTGCCGGGCGAGATGGAAAAAACCGCCAAGGCTGGTCTGATAGTGCTGATGCTGGTTGCCGGTCTGGTGCTCGGATCCCTTCCGGGCGCAGTCATTGGCGGGCTGTTCGGCTGGTTCTTCGGGTGGTTGATCTACTGGGTCGGCATGGGGCGCTACCGCGTGCCGCTGCCCCCCTATCTGACCTCCGGACAGGTGCTCTGGCACTATACCTTCCGGGTGATTTGCGGGGCAATCTTCGTCTTCCTGATCACACCGATCCTCGTTGTGATCCCGCTCAGCTTCAACGCCGAGAACTTCTTCACCTTCACGCCCGAGATGCTGCGCTTCGATCCGGCGGGCTACAGCCTCAAGCACTACCGCGACTTCTTTGGTTCCAGCGAATGGCAACACGCGTTGCGCAACTCTCTGATCATCGCACCAATGGCGACGGTCCTGTCGGTGACCTTCGGCACGTTGGCGGCCATCGGCCTGTCGTCCGAGCACGTGCCTTTCCGGCGCGCAATCATGGCGATCCTGATTTCGCCGATGATCGTGCCGCTGATCATTTCTGCGGCGGGAATGTACTTCTTCTACAGCCGCCTTGGTCTGCAGGGCACATTGCCGGGCGTGGTCCTGGCGCATGCGGCGCTTGGCATCCCCTTCGTGATCATCACCGTAACCGCGACGCTTGTCGGCTTTGATCGCTCGCTGACCCGCGCGGCAGCGAACATGGGCGCCGACCCTGTGACAACCTTCTTCCGGGTGCAGATGCCTTTGATTCTTCCGGGCGTGATTTCGGGTGGTTTGTTCGCTTTCATCACGTCGTTTGATGAAGTCGTCGTGGTGATCTTTGTCGGCTCTGCCCAACAACAAACCCTGCCGTGGCAGATGTTTATAGGCCTGCGCGAGCAGATCAGCCCGACGATCCTTGCCGTTGCGACGATTCTCGTCGGCATTTCCATCGCTTTGCTGACCACGCTTGAGCTTCTCCGCCGCCGTTCCGAGCGGTTGCGGGGCATGAGCCCGGGCTGAGCACAAATTAGATAAAATGCTCCGCGAATTAAAAATGGTTCGCGGAGCGTGTTTCAGCATTTGTTAAAAGGGGTAAGGCACCTTTCCGTCGAACCAGTTTCCCGGGGTGTCTTATGACCGAACTCAATCAAAATTTCGCTGCTGAAGCGGCGCGCACCACCAAACAGGGAGAGGTCTCCTTTGCCGTGGGTGAGATGTTTTACTCGCGCACTGACAAGCGCGGAGTGATCCAGGCAGGCAACACTGTCTTTCAAAGACTGGCCGGACATGAGTGGAGCGACCTGATTGGCGCGCCTCACAAGATTATCCGCCATCCTGACACGCCGCGTGGCTTGTTCCACCTGATGTGGGAACGGATCAAGGAAGATAAGGTGACCGGCGCCTATGTCCAGAATCGCTCTAAAGATGGCCGGTATTATTGGGTGTTCGCCCTGGTTTCCCCGACGGACAGCGGCTATATTTCGACCCGCATCAAACCTGTCTGTGGCCTCTCTACCAAGGTGGAAGAAATCTACGCCAAGATGCTCAAGCGCGAGCAAGACGAGGGGCTGAGCCCCGCCAGCAGCGCCGACTACCTCCAGGAGCTACTGGTCGAAGAAGGTTTTGCAAACTACAACGCGTTTCAGTCACGCGCGCTGGCGAGGGAGTTTCACGAACGGCAAACCCAACTGGGTAAGAATCTCGACGCGGGGCAGCTGAAATACCTGGAGATGGCTAAGGCAATCGCCGACGTTGCCAATGAAACGACAGGCATGACAGAAGCCTTTCAGGCCATCCGAACGGTGCCGATGAACATGAGCATCATTGCCTCTCGTCTCGAAAACGCCGGCGGGCCGATCAGCGCCATTTCGGTGAACTATAGTCAGATGCTCGAAGAAATGTCGAGCTGGGTGAACACGTTTGTCGATGGCGACGCCTGCGTGTTTTCGCGCATGCGCAGCGCGATCCTCGAAGGACAGTTCCTGAGCTTCGCACGCGCGTTGCAGATGGAAATGCGGACCAATTTCACGGATGAAGACGCAAAATACCCGGACTCTATTGATGTCCTTGATGAGCGGGCGAGACTGGAAAAACGCGAAGCTGTGCTCCTGGAAAAAACCGTCATGTCGCTGCAGAATGTCGAGGTCGAGGCACGCCGGTTTGCGCGCAGCGTCCTCGACATGAAACGCTACGTCACCGGCCTGAGTTCGACCCGGATGATGTGTAAAATCGAGAGCGCATCACTGGCTGAGTCTGGCACGGAACTCGCCGGAATCGTAGACCAACTTGATGACGGCCAAAACGAGATCGAGATGCGACTTGCTCGGATCGTCGAGTTGAATGCGATCATCCAGGGCAGCACCGCGATGCTGAGATCTCTTTTTTGACCGGATTGGAACCTGAGCGATAGGGCTTTCACCAAATCATAAGAGTTGGCCGCCATGCTATACTCAATGACCGCGTCGAGGACTTCAACATGGCCGATCTATCACATGACTTTACCCCCGCACCATCAATATCCGGGGGTGAAGCCAGTCTTCAGACCAGTGAAGTCTTGTTTTCGCGCACCGATGATCGCGGTGTCATAAAATGTGGCAACGTCAATTTCTGCCGAATTTCCGGTTATGACTGGTCGGAACTGCAGAATGCCCCGCACAAGATCGTGCGGCACCCGGACATGCCCAAGGGTGTTTTCGAGCTCTATTGGAGCCAATTGAAGGCTGGGAAGCCCGTAGGCGCCTACGTCAAGAACCGTACCAAGACCGGTCGGTATTACTGGGTCTTTGCGCTGGCAATGCCGATTGATGACGGGTTCATTTCCATCCGGATCAAACCAACCGGCGGAATGCTGGCCATGATTGCCGAGATGTATGCAGATCTTGCCCGGCGCGAGCAGGCGGACGGGCTGACCCCGTCTGAAAGCGCTGCGGAGTTCTGTAAGGCTCTCGCTCAAAAGGGCTATCCGACCTATGACGTTTTTCAGTCCGTGGCGCTGGCGAGCGAGCAAAAGGCCCGTTCACAGCAGCTGGGCCGCCCTTTGACCCCGCTGCAAACCCGTTTCATGGAAATGTCCCGGGCAATTTATCAGGTGCAGACGGAAACCACGGACCTTACAGAAGCATTTCAATCCATTCGTACCGTACCGATGAACATGCGCATCATCGCATCCCGCTTGCAAACGGCTGGCGGACCGATCAGCGCAATTTCGGTTAACTACAGCCAAATGCTCGAAGATATGTCGACTTGGGTGAACACCTTTGTGGATGGCGACGACTGCGTCTTCGCCCGTATTCGCAACGCCATTCTTCGCAGTCAGTTTCTTGGGTTCATTTCAGGGCTTGAAAACGATACGATCACAGCCTTGACGGCACAAGGCGCGGCGACGCCAGGTGTTCTTGACCCAAAGGCTGAGGTCGCGATAATCGAGACCTGCATTAAGAAGAATATCGCAGAGACTGCGGAGGCCCTTGGACGGGTCGAGCACGAGGCCAGGCGATTTGGGCGTAGTGTGCTGGACATGAAACGCTATGTGACCGGTCTGAGCTCCACACGCATGATGTGCAAGATCGAGAGCGCGTCGCTTTCGGAAAATGGCGCGGATCTGTCGGGGGTGGTCGATCAATTGGATGCCGGTCAGAACGAGATCGAGGTCCGGCTCGCGCATGTTGTGGAGCTGAATGCCGTGATACAGTCGAACGTATCTATGTTGCGCTCGCTTCTGTAGGTCAAAAAGGGCGCCGGTCTACGGCACCCTTTCGCAAATTGAACAGCGTTTGGTCAGCTCCGGACCAGCTTTTCATATGCTTCAGCGATCTCTCGCGTGATTGCGCCGACTTCGAATGTGAAATCGCCAATCTGGCCGACTGGTGTCACTTCGGCTGCCGTGCCGGTGAGCCAGCATTGTTCGAATCCTTCGAGCTCCTCTGGCATGATGTGCCGCTCGTGAACCGTGATACCGCGGTCTTTCAACATCTGGATCACGGTCTGGCGTGTCAGCCCGTTGAGAAAGCAGTCCGGGTCCGGTGTGTGCACTTCCCCATTCTTCACGAAGAAGATATTGGCGCCGGTCGCCTCTGCCACATAACCACGGTAATCCATGAACAGCGCATCCGAACAGCCTTTGGCCTCGGCGGCGTGTTTCGAGGTGGTACAAATCATATAGAGACCCGCGGCCTTTGCGTGCACGGGGATGGTTTCGGGCGAGGGGCGCTTCCACTTGGCGATGTCGAGCTTTGCCCCCTTCATCTTGGCGTCCCCGTAATAGCTGCCCCATTCCCAGGCCGCGATCGCAAGGCGAACGGGGTTGCGCGCGGAGGCGACGCCCATGTCCGGACCGGCGCCGCGCCAGGCCACAGCACGCACATACGCGTCGGTCAGCCCGTTGGCCTCGAGTACGGCTTGCTTGGCTGTTTCGATTTCATCGACGGTGTAGGGGATCTCGAAATCGAGTTCACCAGCAGAGAAATGCAGCCGCTCCGAGTGTTTGCGGGAGAGGAAAATCTTGCCGTTATAGGCGCGCTCGCCTTCGAAAACGGAGCTCGCATAGTGCAGGCCGTGGGTCAACACGTGCACCTGGGCCTCGCGCCAGTCTACAAGCTGGCCGTCCAGCCAGATCTTGCCATCGCGATCATCATATGCGCCAGTTGCCATAACATCCTCCTGCTGCGCTTCGATTTGCAAATATTGCGCTGGAAACGTCCAAACCGGACATAAAGTTGCGCAAAAACTGAGATTCGCTACCAGTTCCGGGTTGGAATGTCAACAAGGCTGACTTAAAATGGACGCCAGCAATTTTCTGCGGGGAGTGGTCATGTCGGACGCACAAGGCAATCAGTCGATCGGGGGCGAAACGCTGCTGTATCTGACAGACGAACAACTGCGTCAGGGCATCGAAGCGATGTTCTTTGCGTACCGGGGGTTTACCGCCGATCCTGACCGTATTCTGGCGACGCTGAGCTATGGCCGCGCGCATCACCGCGCGTTGCACTTCATCCATGGCGCTCCGGGCACCACCGTCAACAATCTGTTGTCGATCCTTGGGGTGACGAAACAGTCGCTCAACCGGGTGCTGCGCACCTTGATCGAGGACGGTTTGGTCGAGTCGCGGGTCGGGCGACTTGACAAGCGTGAACGTCATCTATTCCTCACGGAGGACGGCATCGCACTGGACACCCGTCTGTCCGACGCGCAACGTGCGCGCATGCGAGCGGCCTACAAACAGGCCGGGCCGGAGGCTGTTTCCGGTTTTCGAAAGGTACTGGAAGCGATGATGGACCCTGACATGCGCCGCCACTATCAAGGGCTCAGGGAGGGCCGGGGATGAGTGAGCCGGATGTGCATTTGCTGATCGTCGATGACGATGAGCGCATTCGAGGATTGTTGCAGAAGTTCCTGATGCGTCATGGCTTCATGGTAAGTGCGGCCCGCGATGCCGCCCATGCGCGGCGCCTGCTGGCGGGCCTGGAATTCGACATGATTGTCCTGGATGTGATGATGCCGGGCGAAGACGGCGTAAGTCTGACCCGCGGCATTCGCGAAACCAGCTTGACGCCGATCCTTCTGTTGACCGCCAAGGCCGAGACCGAGGACCGCATCGCCGGACTTGAGGCGGGGGCGGATGACTACCTCGCCAAGCCATTCGAGCCGAAGGAGTTGCTGCTGCGGATCAACGCGATCCTGCGGCGGATGCCGGAAACCCCGGCCGAAGAAAGCGTGCCCAAGCTTCTGACATTGGGGGATTTCCGCTATGACATCGAACGCGGAGAGATGTGGCGGGGCGACGATCTGGTCCGGTTGACGGCCACCGAGAGCCAACTGATGCGGATCTTCTCCCGGATGCCGGGCGAAGCGATCAGCCGCGCCAAGTTGGTGGAAGACCTGGGCCGCGACAAGGGGCAAGCGCAGGAGCGCGCGGTCGACGTGCAGATTACCCGCCTGCGCCGCAAACTGGAAAACGATCCCAAGCAGCCACGCTACCTTCAGACGGTGCGTGGCGCGGGCTATATGCTGGCCCCGGACTGACATGCACGGCCGGATGGCCGCAATCTGAACAGGTAAGGCAGAAAAAAGGGAGGGCGCGCCATGGCGACGGCGTTGATCACACATGCGGATTGTCTGAAACACGTCACACCGGAGGGCCATCCGGAGCGGGTGGCTCGTTTGGAGTATGTCTTGCAGGCCCTTGAGGCGCTGGAGCTGACGCGGGTGTCGGCGCCGTCCTGCACCGATGAGGATCTTCGGCTTTGCCATCCGCAGGCCTATATCGACCGCATTGGCGCGGCGGAGCCGATCAAGGATGTGACACAGATTGATTCGGATACATGGATGTCGCCCGGCTCCTTGCTTGCGGCAAAGCGCGCGGCGGGTGGCGCACTCAAGGCGGTCGACATGGTTTTGGGCGGTGAGATGTCGAACGCCTTCGTCGCAACGCGCCCGCCGGGACACCACGCGGAAACCGAAACGCCCATGGGCTTTTGCCTCTTTTGCAATGCGGCTCTGGCGGCCAGACATGCTCTGGAGCGGCACGGTCTGGCGCGCGTTGCGGTTCTGGATTTCGATGTGCACCACGGCAACGGCACGCAAGATCTGCTGTGGTCGGAGGCGCGCAGCCTGTTCATCGGATCGCACCAGATGCCGCTTTGGCCCGGAAGCGGCGATGCGACGGATCGCGGGGCGCATGACAATGTGCTGAACCTGCCCTTGCCGCCGCAGAGTGGCGGGACGGAAATGCGGGCGGCCTGGACGCCGGCGCTCCGGCGGTTGCGCGACTATGCGCCCGAGCTGATCATCGTGTCCGCCGGTTTCGATGCCCATCAGGACGACCCGTTGGCACAGCTGAACTGGGGGCTGGAGGATTTCCGCTGGATCACCCGGGAAATCTGCACGATTGCTGCGGAAGTCGCCAAGGGTCGTGTGGTATCCGTGCTGGAAGGCGGCTACGATCTCGATGCGCTGGCGGCTGCGGCCAGGGTGCATGTGCAAGAGCTGATGGAGGCAGGACAATGAGCGACAAGCCGGTGACGGAGATGACCTTCGAAGAGGCGATGGCCGAGCTTGAACAGGTGGTCGGGCAACTGGAGCGTGGCGATGTGGCGCTGGATCAGTCCATTGCGCTTTATGAGCGCGGCGCGGAGTTGCGCAAGCGTTGTGATGCCAAGCTGAAAGAAGCCGAAGAAAAGGTCGCGGCGATCACCCTCGACGCCGATGGCAACCCGGCGGGCACGAAGGCGGTCGAAGGACTGTGAGCGACGGGTCCGTCATGACGCGGGATTTCCCCGAGGTCCTGAAGGCCGATGCGGCGCGGATTATGCGGCGGGCCAGCTTTCTGCAGGTGCAGAGGCGCTCGCTGACCGACGCCATGTATTATGCGCTGGAAGGCGGCAAAATGTTGCGCGGATTTCTTGTGATGGAGAGCTGCCGTTTGCACGACGTGCCCGAGGGCGCGGCCTTGCAGGCGGCTCTGGCGATCGAGTGCCTGCATGGCTACAGCCTGATCCACGACGATTTGCCTTGCATGGACGATGACGACATGCGCCGGGGGCGGCCCACGGTGCATCGCAAATGGGACGAGGCGACGGCGGTTCTGGCGGGGGATGCCTTGCAGACGCTGGCGTTTCGGCTGCTGACCAAACCGGAGATTGCGGATCTGACGGCGCCAGAGAAATTCGCGGCGTCGCATCGCTTGATCGAAGGGCTGGCCAAGGCCTCCGGCGAGGCGGGCATGGTGCTGGGGCAGATGCTCGACATGGAAGCGGAGGCGGCAGAGGCGCCGCTGTCCCTGCGCGAGATCGAGCGCCTGCAATCGCTCAAGACTGGGGCGCTGCTGCTTTGGTCGGCGACCGCCGGGCCGACGATGGCCGGAGCAGAGACCGGATCGCTTTACAAATACGGCCAGAAGCTGGGGCTCGCCTTCCAGATCTGGGATGATGTTCTGGACGTCGAGGGCGATGCCGAAACCGTGGGCAAGGCCGTGGGCAAGGACGCCGGGCGGGGCAAGGCGACCTTCGTCAGCCATCTTGGCCTCGACGGGGCGAAAAGACGCGCCACCGAGATCGTGACAGAGGCCTGCGACGCCTTATCTGTTTACGGTGACAAGGCTGACTGCTTGCGGGACGCCGCACGCTTCGTTATCTCGCGCCGAAACTGAAAGACCGGAAGGCCCCTTCATGTCCGACAAGCCCAACACTCCGCTGCTCGATCGTGTGACCCTGCCGTCGGATCTGAAGAAGTTTTCCGATGCGGAGTTGATCCGGCTGGCGCAGGAAGTGCGCGCTGAGACCATTCATGCGGTCTCGCAGACCGGCGGGCACCTCGGCGCGGGGCTTGGCGTGGTCGAATTGACAGTGGCGCTGCACGCCGTGTTCGACACGCCGCGCGACAAAATCATCTGGGATGTCAGCCATCAGTGTTACCCGCACAAGATCCTGACCGGACGGCGCGACCGGATGAATACGCTTCGGCAGAAAGACGGTCTGTCCGGATTCACCAAGCGGTCCGAGTCCCCCTTCGATCCGTTTGGCGCGGCGCATTCCAGTACCTCGATCAGCGCGGCGCTCGGTTTTGCCGTGGCGCGCGATCTGGGCGGAAGTTGTGAGACCGGTCATGGCGACGCCATCGCGGTGATCGGCGATGGCGCGATAAGCGCAGGCATGGCGTATGAAGCGCTCAACAACGCGGGCCATCTGAAAAAGCGCCTGATCGTCATTCTCAATGACAATGAAATGAGCATCGCGCCGCCCACCGGCGCCATGTCCTCCTACCTCAGCCGCCTCTATGCCGAGGCTCCGTTTCAGGACCTCAAGGCGGCCGCCAAGGGCGCGGTAAGCTTCCTGCCAGAGCCATTCCGGGAGGGCGCGAAGCGGGCCAAGGATATGCTCAAGGGAATGACCGTGGGCGGCACGCTGTTCGAGGAACTGGGGTTCAGCTATCTCGGTCCGATTGATGGTCACGACATGGAGCAGCTCTTGCCGGTGTTGCGCACCGTGCGGCAGCGGGCGACGGGGCCGATCCTGATCCACGCGCTGACCAAGAAGGGCAAGGGCTATCGCCACGCCGAACACGCCGCAGACAAGGGCCACGCGCGCGGCAAATTCGACGTCGTCACCGGCGAGCAGAAAAAGGCGCCGTCGAACGCGCCGTCGTACACCAAGGTCTTCGCCGAGGCGCTGCTGCAGGAGGCCGCGCATGATCCGCAGGTCTGCGCGGTGACGGCGGCGATGCCGGATGGCACGGGCCTCGATCTCTTTGCGGAGCGCTATCCGTCGCGGTGTTTCGACGTCGGTATCGCCGAGCAGCATGGCGTGACCTTCTGTGCCGGTCTGGCCGCAGGCGGGATGAAGCCGTTTTGCACGATGTACTCCACCTTTCTGCAGCGCGGCTATGATCAAGTGGTCCACGACGTTGCCATTCAGCGCCTTCCGGTGCGCTTTGCCATTGACCGCGCGGGGCTGGTCGGGGCCGATGGGGCGACGCACGCCGGGTCATTCGACGTGGCCTATCTGGCAAACCTGCCCGGTTTCGTGGTCATGGCCGCCGCTGATGAGGCCGAGCTGAAGCACATGGTGGCGACGGCCGTGGCCTATAACGATGGCCCCATCGCCTTCCGCTATCCGCGCGGCGAGGGCGAGGGCGTCGAGATGCCGGACCGCGGCACGGTGCTGGAAATCGGCAAGGGCCGGATGATTCAGGAGGGCAGGGGCGTCGCGATCCTGTCCTTCGGCACGCGTCTGAGCGAGGTGATGAAGGCATCCGAGGCCCTGCGCGGGCGTGGAATCACGCCAACCGTGGCCGACGCCCGCTTTGCCAAACCGCTGGACCGTGATCTGATTCTGAAACTGGCGGCGGAGCACGACGCGCTGATCACCATCGAAGAAGGGGCGATCGGCGGCTTTGGCAGCCATGTGGCACAACTCCTGGCCGAGGAGGGCGTGTTTGATCGCGGCTTGAAGTACCGCTCCATGGTGTTGCCCGATACCTTCATCGACCAATCGAGCCCTCAGGACATGTACGACACGGCAGCGATGAATGCCGAGCATATCGAGGCCAGGGTGCTGGATGTTCTTGGCGTGGCCAGTCTGGACAAACGCGCCTGAATTGGCGCTCAGAAACCGAAGAAGCTGCTGACGCTGGTTCCCAGGCCGCTGCCAAGCAGGCCGCCCCACAGGGCGAGAACGATCAGGTACAGTGCGGTGCCCTGAACGTAGCCTGCGACCACGTAGGCGCCGTCGCGGGTCATCATGCCGAACATGATCATCGCAATGGCCCCGGCACCAAAAGAGGTGACAAACGGTAGGATTTCCAACACCGGCCACGACACGGCAATCGCAATGGTTGCGACGTAGGCAAGCCATTTCAAGGGTTTGCGCGTCAGGAAGCACAGGCGTCCATGGCTATGCCTGTCCATCCACGCCGCCGGTTTGCGCAGCCAATCGACACCGCGTTGCAGTTTTCCGGCCTTTATCTTGCGACGGGTCAGGAACCCGGGCAGCCAAAGATGCTTGCGCCCGAAGAGCGCCTGCAGGGCGACAATCACCATGATGAGCCCCCCGAATGTCGGCACGGTCGGAATGCCGGACACCGGCGAGACGAGCAGCACAGCCGGGGCAAGCATGATGGCCGGGAAGGAGCTTGTCCCGATGCGTTCGAGCATGGTTTCCACGGAGACAGCGTCTTCGCCATCGCGCGGTTCGACCCGGTCCAGCACGTCACACAGGCTTGTCGGGCCTGTGTCTTCCTCGGGGATGTCAGGAGGGTTTGTCAGTGTGGTGACCTTGCTCATCCAATAGCGCTCTCAGTCCGCTGCGATAATCCGGGTGGTACAGCGCGACGCCAAGCTCATGCTTGATGCGGGTGTTGGAGACACGCTTGCTTTCCGAATAAAAACTGCGCGCCATCGGGGAAAGTTCCGCTTCATCGAATGGAATCTCCGGCGGGACGGGAAGGCCGAGCAATTCGGCGGCATAGGCGATGACATCCTGCGGCGGCGCCGGGTCATCATCGCAAAGGTTATAGGCCGCGCCGGGGTTCGGGGCCTTGATCGACGCTTCGAGACACTGCGCGATGTCGTCGACATGGATCCGGCTGAACACCTGTCCGGGTTTGATGATGCGCCGCGCCGTGCCGTTGCGCACCTTCGAGAAAGGACCGCGCCCGGGGCCGTAGATCCCGGCAAGGCGGAAGACATGCAGTGGCAGACCCGGGATCGCGCCCCAGGCGGCTTCGGCGGTGACACGGGCCTTGCCGCGTTTCGTTGTCGGCTCCAGCGGCGTGCTCTCATCGATCCACGCGCCGTCATGGTCGCCGTAGACGCCGGTGGTGGACAGATACCCGGCCCAGTGCAGATCCGGCGCCGCCCGTTCCAGGGCCGCGCCCAGCAGGCGCAGGGCGGGATCGCCATCCTCGTCCGGCGCGGCAGAAATCAGCAGGTGGGTTGCGCCGTGGAGCGCGTCGGTCACCGCCGCCTTGTCCCAGAGCACGGGCGTCACGCCTTCCGCCTGCAACGCCTCGGCCTTGTCCAAAGATCGCGTGGTGCCGCGGATCGTCCAGCCTTGCGGCAGGAGCCGGGCGGCGAGAGCGCGGGCGCAGTAACCATGCCCAAGAGAGAGTAATGTTCCGGTCATGACGCATACCTATCGCGATCCCGCAGCGATGCAAGATGATGTACAGGGAAGCGGCGATGCGCGGGGCTTTGCCGACGGCTTTTCAGGGGACTCGCCCGGACGCCTGCGCTCGCGTAGAGACATCAGCGTTGGTTCTCCGGAGTTGTCCTCGATGCTTGCCCGACGCGCGTTTCTGCTCTGCCTTGCAAGTCTGCCTATCGCCTGCGCGGCCCCCAAGGAGGCGCCGTCTCCCGCGATGGCCTTTAGTCCGCCGCTCTACCCGAACGAAACCCCGCAACTGCGCGCGCAGATCAACAGATGGGCAGACCACTATGCCTTGCCGCGCGCGCTGGTGCACCGGCTGGCGATCCGCGAAAGCACGCACCGGCCCTGGGCGCGCAACGGCCCATATTGGGGCCTGTTCCAGATCCTGCCGCAGACCGCGCGCGGTATGGGGTTCGACGGCTCCAACGAGGAGCTGCTGGAGGCGGAAGTGAACCTGAAGTACGCGCTGAAGTACCTCAGGGGTGCCTATCTTGTCGCGGGGGGCGATCAGGACGCGGCCATCGGCTGGTACGCGCGCGGCTACTATTACGAGGCCAAGCGCAAGGGGCTTCTGGAAGAAACCGGCCTGCGCTGAGCCCACTCTGGCCGCAAGCCACGCTCAGGACGCGTAGCTGTCGCCCTCTTCGTCCAGGATCAGGCGCAGTTCTTCGAGGAAACGGGCCTCCTGCGGGACCGGATAGTCCTCGATTTCCTGCGCGGTCTTTTCCGCCACTTCATCCGAAAGCACATCAAGCGGCTGGCCGGTTTGCAGGGCGCGGATGTAGGTCTCGGCGGCGCGCTCGAAGTAATACAGGCGATTGAACGTGTCCGCCACGCTGTCGCCGATGACCATGACGCCGTGATTGCCCATGACCATCACTTTCTTCTTCGGATCGTCAAAGAGCGCGGCGCAGCGCGCGCCTTCGTCCTCGAAGGCCAGCCCGCCATAGCCCTCGTCGATGACCGTGCGGTTGAAGAACATGGCGCAGTTCTGATCCACGGGCGGCAGCCGTTTGTCCTTCAGCGTCGCCAGAACCGTGGCATGGATCGAATGCACATGCATGGCGCAGCGGGCATGGGCGCAGGCGCGGTGCAGACCGCCATGCAGGCCCCAGGCCGTCGGATCCGGCGCGTCCGGGCGGTTCATGCTTTCGGGATCATTGGCGTCCATCAGCAGCAGGTCGGAGGCGCGCACCCGCGAGAAATGCTTGAGGTTCGGATTGATCAGGAATTTCGTGCCGTCATCGTTCACGGACAGGCTGAAATGGTTGGCCACGCCCTCGTGCATGTTCATCCGGGCGGTCCAGCGGAAAGCGGCGGCAAGATCGCAGCGCTCTTCCCAGAAGTCGATATTGGCGATGGGGTTCGGTGCGTTCATGGGGGCCTCCTGTTTTACCGCCATAGAGACAGCGCCGGCGCGGGATGTCAATTTTGGAAGGTCAGTTTATGTGACCAATTGGCCACCTTGCAGGCCCAATGACAAGCTGTCACCTTATGCCGCAAATCAAGCTTGGAGGCCGTCATGCAGGATCAGACATCGGGGTTGGAGCTGGTGGTGCCGGATGCGCCCGGCTTCGAGAGCTTTGACGATCCGCGCCCGGCGGTCGAGCGACTTTGTACGCTTTATGACGATGCGGCGCGCTTCCTGCGCGATCGCTTTCTCAAGGCCATGTCCGAGGGTCATCCGGGGGTGCGGATCCGTGCCTACTACCCGGAAATCCGCATCACCACGACAAGCTTTGCCAAGGTCGACAGCCGCCTCAGCTTTGGCCATGTGACGGCGCCGGGCAGCTATGCCACGACGGTGACGCGGCCGCGCATGTTCCGGCACTACCTGGAACAGCAAATCGGCCTGCTGATCGGCAATCACGGGGTCAGTGTGCAGGTGGGGCTGTCCGATACGCCCATGCCGGTGCATTTTGCCGTGGCCAATTTTCCCGATGTGACTGTGCCGCAGGAAGGCGCTGCAGAGTTCATCCTGCGCGATGTCTTCGATGTGCCGGATCTGGCCAGCACCAATGACGACATCGTCAACGGTGTGGCCGCGCCGCGTGACGACGGAACTTTGCCGCTGGCGCCATTTACAGCCCAGCGGGTGGATTATTCCCTGGCGCGGCTGGCGCACTACACGGCCACGGCGCCCGGGCATTTCCAGAACCATGTTCTGTTCACAAACTACCAGTTCTATGTCAGCGAATTCGAGGCCTATGCCCGCGCCATGCTGGCCGATCCGGACAGCGGCTATACGAGCTTTGTCAGCACGGGAAACACGGAGATCACGACGCCGGACGGCGTGCTGACCGAAGCGCCGCGCATGCCGCAGATGCCGACCTATCACCTGAAAAAGTCGGACGGGGCCGGTATCACGCTGGTCAATATCGGGGTCGGCCCGTCGAACGCGAAGACTGCGACGGACCACATCGCCGTGCTGCGCCCGCATGCCTGGTTGATGGTGGGCCACTGCGCCGGGTTGCGCAATTCGCAAAGCCTGGGGGATTTCGTCCTGGCCCATGCCTACCTGCGCGAAGACAAGGTGCTGGACGATGATCTGCCGGTCTGGGTTCCGATCCCTGCGCTGGCGGAGATCCAGATCGCCCTTGAAGAAGCGGTGGAGAAGGAGACAGAGCTTGAGGGATACGATCTCAAGCGGGTGATGCGGACGGGGACCGTGGCCAGTGTCGACAATCGCAACTGGGAGCTGCGCGATCATTCCGGTCCGGTGCAGCGGCTGAGCCAGAGCCGTGCCATTGCGCTCGACATGGAAAGCGCCACGATCGCCGCGAATGGATTCCGGTTCCGTGTGCCTTATGGAACGCTGCTGTGCGTGAGCGACAAGCCGCTGCATGGCGAGTTGAAGCTTCCCGGCATGGCATCGGAATTCTATCAAACGCAGGTGACTCGTCACCTTCGGATCGGGATTCGCGCGATGGAAACCCTGTCGAAAATGCCGTTGGAGCGTATTCACAGCCGGAAATTGCGCTCTTTCGAGGAAACAGCCTTTCTTTGACGTTGAGAAAAGCACGCGAAACCGCAGTAAAATATGGGTTTTGAGACGCTAGCAGTTGTGTTTGCCCGCTATATACGGTTTTAATGCAGCACAGAGGCCCCATGGATGGGCAGTGAAGGAGATATAAAACAATGTCCAAGCCGATGACGAAAACCCAGCTGGTCGCTGCACTGGCGGAAAAGATGGACAGCGACAAGAAGACCGCGGGTGCGGCTTTGGACGCGATCGTCGAGATCATCACCTCCGAAGTGTCGGGCGGTGGCGCCGTGACCCTGCCGGGCGTTGGCAAGATCTATTGCCGCGAGCGTCCCGAGCGCATGGTCCGCAACCCCGCGACCGGTGAGCAGTTCAAGAAGGAAGCCGACAAGCAGGTCAAGATGACCATTGCCAAGGCCCTGAAGGACAGCGTGAACGGCTGAGCCGCGTCTGGATTGACGGTTTTGAAAGGGTCGCCTTGGGCGGCCCTTTCTCTTTTGGCGACGGGGACGGCGCTCGTCCGGCTACGCCGCACATCGCCCCGCCCACCGTCCCATCGGCGGGGCGCTGCCCCGAACCCCGAGGTATTTTCAGACCAAAGACGCGGGGGTGGTCAGCAGTTTTGCAGGCGGCGAATCTGTTTGCCCGAAGCGTCGAAGTTGGTCGCTTGCAGCCAGTTGGTGAAGCGGGTGTTCAGCGCGGGCCATTCGCCATCGAGGATCGAGAACCACGCGGTGTCGCGGTTGCGGCCTTTGTAAATCGTTGCTTGTCGGAACGTGCCCTCGTAGGTGAATCCTAGCCTCTGGGCGGCGGCTTTGGACGGGCCGTTGAGCGCGTCGCATTTCCATTCGAAGCGGCGATAGCCGAGGTCGTCGAAGGCGTGGCGCAGGAGCAGGACCATGGCTTCGGTCGCGGCGGCGGTCTTCTGCAGCCGCGGGGCGAAGTGGATAAAGCCCGCCTCGATGCTCCCGACCGCAGGGTCAATCCGTAGCAAAGAGCAGAACCCTGCGATGATGCCATGGTCGTCGGTGATGGTGTAGAACATCGGATCGGCGGAGCCCTGTGCCCGGCGGCAGAAGGCTTCGGCATCTCCGAGGGTTTGCCATGGTGCATCGGGCAGGTAGGTCCAGCCGGCGCCGCGCGTATCCTCGGCGAAGGCATCCAGCAGCCCCTGCGCATGGCGCTCTCGTGTGGGCGAGAGGGTCACGTAGTGGCCGGCAAGCGGCACATGCGGCGGGCGCGGGCGGGGATAACTTCCCTCTGCGGGCAACCCGACGGGTTGCCCGAGCTCGTTCAGGACATGGTCCATGGTGTCAGCCGAACACCCGGGTCAGGGCACTATCGACCGCGTCCAGGATCTGATCGATGTCATCCTTTGTGGCGATCAGCGCAGGGCTGAAACACAGGGTGTTGTTGTAGCCGGGAACCGACCGGTTCGTGGCGCCGATGATGACACCCTGCGCCATGCAATCCCCCACAACCGCCTGAACCTGCGCTTCGGGAGCCGGGGTTTTCGCATCACGGTCGGTGACCAGTTCGGCCCCCAGGAAGAGCCCCTTGCCGCGCACGTGACCGATGATTGCGTGTTTGTCCTGCATTTCGGCGAGACGGCCAAGCATGTAGTCGCCCATGGCGTTGGTGTTCTCCAGAAGCCCCTCATCCTCGATGATGCGCATGTTTTCCATCGCGGCGGCGGGACCGGCCGTGCAGCCGCCGAAAGTGGAGATATCGCGGAAATAGTTCATTGGATCTGTTGCATCATCCTTGAACAGATCGAAGACCGCTTCGGTGGTGGTGAGGCAGGCGATCGCGGCATAGCCGGAGGCAACACCCTTCGCCATGGTCACCATGTCCGGCTCGATGCCGTACTGCTGATAGCCGAACCATGTGCCGGTGCGTCCGAGCCCGCAGACCACCTCGTCGATGTGCAACAAGATGTCGTACTTGCGGCAGATCGCCTGAACCTTCTGCCAGTAGCCTTCGGGGGGTGTGATGACGCCGCCGCCTGCTGTCACCGGTTCAAGGCACAGCGCGCCGATGGTGTCCGGACCTTCGCGCAGGATCACCTGCTCGATCTGATCGGCGGCCCATTCGCCATAATTCTCGCTTGGTGCGCCCTGATCGGCAGCGCGGTATTCAAGGCAGTGCGGGACGCGCACGAAGCCGGGCGCGAAGGGGCCGTACTGGGCGTTGCGCTCGTCCTGCCCGCCCGCTGAGAGACAGCCGATGGTCGTGCCGTGATAATCGCGGTCGCGGTAGAGAATCTTGTGCTTCTTGCCGCCATAGCGCTTGTGCGCGATCTGGCGAACCATTTTGAAGGCCTTCTCGTTCGCCTCGGAGCCGCTGTTGCAATAGTAGACGCGGCTTTGGCCCGCCATTTTGGAGATCAGTTTTTCGGCAAAAAGCGCCCCGGGCACCGATCCGGCGGCGCCGGCGAAGTAATTCAGCGTCATCAGCTGGTCATAGACCGCCTTGGCAATCGATTCGCGGCCATAGCCGACGTTGACCGTCCAGACCCCGCCGGAGACCGCATCGAGGTGTTCCTTGCCCGCCTGGTTCCAGACGCGCATGCCTTTGCCTTCGATGATGATGTTGGGGTCCTTGGTTTCGAAAGCCTTGTGCTGAACAAGGTGGTGCCACACGTGGGCTTTGTCCGCCTCGACGATGTGGCTCAGGTCATTTTGTGAAAGCGTGCCGTCCATGGGATCCTCCTGAGTGGGCCGGGGCAATGATAGCGGGTTGCGGGCACATGAGCCACAAAAGCGGGCAGCCGATAGGGCCAGTTGTTTTGCGCCTGTAGGGCCAGATGGGGGTGTGATCGGCGGCGCATATGCGCCGGTCGGTAGGGAAATGAATGATTTTCAGGAGCTTAACAAGCCGTTGATTGTCGTGGAGAGGGCGGAATCGCGTCCGGGTTACCCAGCGGCTGCCTGAAAATCATTGATCGGTTGCCTGTTTTCCGGTCGGATCATCTCAGAGCGCCAGCAAGGCGCCGGATCAGGGGCGGGCCGGGGGCTTGCCTGAACAGACTGCGCACCGGGGCCCTCCCGGTGCAAAACAGGGGAGTATTTCCATGACATTCAAGACAGTTTTGAAAGGCGCCGTGGCCGGATGTGCCGTGCTTGCGGGAACCCAGGCGGCCTTGGCCGAGGGCCATGGCGGTGTGACGGTCGGCTATTTCCTCGAATGGCCGATGCCCTTTGAATTTGCCAAGGTCGAAGGCATGTACGACGAGGCTCTGGGCATGCCGGTGACCTGGGTCAGCTTTGACACCGGCACCGCGATGAGCGCGGCGATGGCCTCGGGCGACGTGCAGTTGAGTGTCTCGCAAGGGGTCCCGCCCTTCGTCGTGGCGGCCAGCGCCGGGCAGGATCTGCAAATCCTCGACGTGGCGGTGAGCTATTCCGACAATGACAATTGCGTCGTGCGCGAAGACCTTGAGATCGACAAGGACAGCGCCGGAGAACTGGCGGGCAAGAAGGTCGCCGTGCCGCTCGGCACCGCCGCGCATTATGGCTTCCTCAAGCAGATGTCGCACTTCGGTGTCGATATCGGCTCAATGGAGATCGTCGACATGGCGCCGCCCGATGGCGCGGCCGCGATCGCGCAAGGCTCTGTCGACATGGCCTGTGGCTGGGGTGGCTCGCTGCGGCGCATGAAGGAGCATGGCAACGTGCTGCTGACGGGTGCGGAGAAGGAAGACCTGGGCATTCTGGTCTTCGACGTCACATCTGGCCCGGCGGGCTGGGTCGCGGAAAACAGCGATACCGTGGCGAAATTTCTCGCGGTCACGGCAAAGGCGAACGCAATGTGGGCCGATGAGGCCAACCACGCCGAGATGCTGCCGGTGATCGCCAAGGATGCGGGCATGGACGAGGAGGCCACCATGGCCACGATCTCGACCTTCATCTTCCCCACGGTCGAAGAGCAACTGTCCGAAAAATGGCTCGGCGGCGGCGCGCAGGACTTCATGAAAGGCGTGGCGGATGTGTTCGTCGAAGCCGGGAGCATCGACGGAGCACAGGACAGCTATGCTGACAACGTGAACATCGGCCCGCTGCAAGCGGCCTCCGAGATGTAAGCGCCCGTGCGGCCTGATCGGGCCGCGCAATCCCGTCGACGGACCGGGCACCGGCCGTCGACGGCTTTTGGCCGCCTCGCGGGGTGGGACCTTGAGGACACAAAAGAGGGGTTGTCTTGACCGAAACGGGCCTTTCCATACAAAATCTGTCCATGCGCTTCGACCTGCCGAACGGCACATCGGTACAAGCGCTCAAGGACGTCTCCATCGACATCCAGCAAGGCGAATTGCTGAGCGTTCTCGGCCCGTCCGGCTGCGGCAAGACCACGCTTTTGAACATCATCGCCGGGTTTCTGGCGCCTACAGAGGGCCGGATCTCCCTCAAGGGGCACCCGGTCAACGGCCCGGACGCGGAGCGCGGCATGGTGTTCCAGCAGGGCGCTCTTTTCGAATGGATGGACGTCCGCGCCAATGTCAGTTTCGGTCCCCGCATGGCGGGCCGCCGGGAAAGCGACTGGGGCAGCCATGTGGATCACCTGCTCGACGTGGTCGGGCTGAAGGATTTCAAGGAAAAGGCGGTTTATGAGCTGTCGGGCGGCATGCAGCAGCGCGTGGCGCTGGCCCGCTGCCTTGCCAATGAGCCCGACGTGATCTTGATGGACGAGCCGCTGGGCGCGCTGGACGCGCTGACCCGCGAGAAGATGCAAAGCCTTGTTCTCAAGCTCTGGAAAGAGACCGGCAAGACCATCATCCTGATCACCCATTCCGTCGAAGAGGCCCTGCTGCTGGGGGAGCGGCTGATCGTCATGGCCCCCCGTCCCGGGCGCATTCACACCGAATATCGTCTGCCTTTCGCCGATCTGGGGGTGAACGCCGATCTGCGCGAGGTCAAGAAACACCCCGAGTTCGGGCCAAGGCGCGAGGAAATTCTCGGCATGATCTGGGACATGGAAGAAGAAATCATGGGTCGCACGGAGGAGAGCGCATGATCGTCCTTCTGATCTATGTCGCCATTTTCATGGCGGCCTTCTTCATCGTGAAATTTGCCGCGCACAAGACGGTGCGCGACTATACATCGCTCAAGACCGTGACCTTCGGCGACGAGAGCGCCGTGACCCCGAACCGGATCGCATCCGTGGTGTCCATACTGGCGATTTTCCTGCTCTGGGGCGCCTTTACCGGATCCACGTTGCTCCCGTCCTTCCTGCATGCGCCGGGGCCTTTCATTGGTAAAGCGACGTTCACCTATACCGCAGAGGCCGACGGCGTGGCGCCGGACGATGCGGAGGTGACGGTGCTGGTCTTCGAGGTCGGCAACGACGTCGAGGCGCCAGCGGTGACGCCGGGCAATGGCTGGGCCAAGAACGACAGCGACACCGTCGGCGCGTGGCGCTCGGGGCTGATTCGCGTGGACCGCAATGACGACTATGGCCGCGATCAGGGCCACGTGGTCACCGCCATCAACGGCACACCGATCGAACCCGGCGGCTCGGTTGAAACGGAGTTTGGCCGCGTCGGCATGAGCCCGAAAGGCACGCTGAATTTCGAACCGGCCAAGGGCTGGCAGATGGAGCCGATCTGGCTGCCCGCGCCGGAGGCGGTGTTCTCGCGGCTGGTCGAAATCGCGAAGGAAGGCTATCGCGGCAGCACCCTCCTGGAGCATCTGGGCTATTCGCTGTTCCGCGTGGTCGTGGGCTTTGTCCTTGGCGCTCTGGTCGGCATTCCGCTGGGCTATGCCATGGGGCTGTCCAACTGGTTCCGCGGCTGGTTTGATCCGATCGTGGAATTCATGCGCCCGGTGCCGCCGTTGGCGCTGATCCCGCTGGTCATCATCTGGGCGGGCATCGGGGAGCCTGGAAAGATCATTTTGCTGTTCCTCGCCGCGCTCTGGATCATGGCCATTTCGGCCCGCGCCGGGGTCTCCGGGGTCAATATCTCCAAGGTCCACGCGGCTTACTCCCTTGGCGCGAGCAAGGTGCAGATCATGCGCCATGTCATCGTGCCGAACTCGCTGCCGGAGATCTTCACTGGCGCGCGGGTGGCCATGGGGGTTTGCTGGGGCACCGTCGTGGCGGCCGAACTTGTCGCTGCCGAGAAGGGGGCGGGCATGATGATCATGGTCGCGTCCAAGTTCCAGCAGACGGACATCGTCATCATGGGGATCATCCTGATCGGCATCATCGGCTTTGGCATCGACATCCTGATGCGACTTGCCGAGAAGGCGCTGGTGCCGTGGAAGGGGCGGAGCTGACGCACGAGGCCCGCGTCTCCCCGCCGATCGACGACAGGGAAAACCGCTGCTGCCTCCTGCGGCGGTGCGACCTCTTCTTCCGGCCACAATCCGGGGATATACTGCGCGTCAAAACCGGAGCCGAGCATGATCCCCGCGCAGACTCTTGGCAAGGCCACCTCCGCCATGCCGTTCTTCTTGTCCTTTGTCCTGATCCCTCTGGTCTGGATCGGGGCGGTGAAGGGCGGGCTCTGGATCCTGCTTACACCGCTGTGCACTTGGTATCTGTTTTCTGCCATCGACATCCTTGTCGGGCTGAATACGGAAAATGCCGATCCGGAAACCGGTGAGGAGCACCTCTACTGGTACAAATTGCTCACGCAAATCTGGGTGCCGATACAGTGTGTCACGCTCTTTGGCCTTATCGCCTACGTCAGCGGCGCGCAGCATCTCGATACGCTGGAGAAGGTCGGAGTGTTCTTTGGCACCGGCGTGATGACCGGGACGGTTGGCATCGTCTACGCCCATGAGCTGCTGCACCAACGCAATGCGCGTGAGCGCTGGCTGGGGGATATTCTGCTGGCCATGGTGCTCTATTCACATTTCCGTTCCGAACACCTGCTGGTGCATCACCGCTATGTCGGCACGCCGCGCGACCCGGTGACGGCGCGGTACAACGAAGGCTTCCATCGGTTCTACCCGCGTGTGCTGCGCCAGAGCCTGCTGTCCTCCTTCAAGGCGGAGCGCGACATGCTGGCCCGCAAGGGGCGGCCCTGGCATGACCTCGGCAATCCGTTCTGGCGGTATTGGGGCCTGCAGGGGGCGATGCTGGCGCTTGCGGGCCTGCTGGGCGGATGGGGCGGGGTGTTGCTCTTTGTGCTGCAGGCGGGGGTGGCGATCTGGCAGCTTGAAGTCGTCAACTATGTCGAACACTACGGGCTGACGCGCAAACATCTGGGCGAGGGAAAATACGAACATGTCCTGCCGCGCCATTCGTGGAACGCCGCGCACAAGGCGACAAACTGGCTGATGATCAATCTTCAACGCCACTCCGATCACCACTACAAGCCCGACCGACGCTTTCCTCTGTTGCAGAACTACGCGGAAGCCGAGGCGCCGCAGCTGCCCTACGGCTATCCGCTCATGGCGATCCTGGCGATGATCCCGCCGCTTTGGCGGCGTATTATGAACCCGAAGGTCCGGGCATGGCGCAAACGCTACTACCCCGAAATTACCGACTGGTCGGACTATAACAAAGCGCGCACGCCTCTGCCGCGATGAGGGCGCGTGAGCTGACCTTGCCAAGCGGCTGTGCCGGGGGCTGAACGAAGGTCGCACCTTGTCCGTGGCGGGGTGACATATCGAACGCGTGCAGGTAAAGGGGCGTCAAAACACCCATATTGACGTGAGGATTCCCAATGACCACGCAGGTTTTCGGCCACAAGAGCCCCGACACCGACAGCACCGGCAGCCCGCTCATCTGGGCCTGGTATCTCAATGAAATCAAGGGCGAGGCGGCCAAACCCGTCCTGCTGGGCGAGCCGAACACCGAAGCGGCCTTCGTGCTTGAGCGCTGGAAACTCGACAAGCCGGAAATCATCTCCGACGTCGAAGCGGACGCGCCGGTTGTTATCGTTGACACCAACAACCCGGCCGAGCTGCCCGCCTCGATCAATTCTGCGGACATTCGCGCCATCATTGACCACCACAAGCTGGTGGGTGGTCTGGAAACCAAAGGTCCGATCGACATCACGGTGCGCCCGCTGGCCTGCACGGCGACGATCATGATCGACCTGATGGGCGATGACGCGGCAAAAATGCCCGACGCGATCAAGGGCGCGGCGCTGTCCTGCATCCTGTCCGACACGCTGGAATTCCGCTCGCCGACCACCACCGCGCACGACAAGGCCGTGGCCGAGAAACTGGCCGCTGACCTTGGCGTGTCGATCTCTGACTATGCTGCCGAGCTGTTCGCGGCCAAGTCAGATGTTTCCGCCTTCTCCGACGCCGAGCTGATCCGCATGGACTCCAAGGAGTACGAAGTGGATGGAACCAAGTTCCGCGTCTCCGTTCTGGAAACCACCGCGCCGTCGATCCCGCTGGACCGCAAGGACAGCCTGATGGAGAGCTTCAAGACGGTTGCCGCAGAGGATGGCGTCGATGAGGTTCTGCTCTTTGTCGTGGACATCATCCGCGAAGAGGCGACGCTGCTGGTGCCGAACGATCTGGTGAAGGGCGTAGCCGAGAAGAGCTTTGGCGCGACGGTTTCCGGCGACACCGTGGTGCTGCCCGGTATCATGAGCCGCAAGAAGCAGATCATCCCGAATCTCAAGGTCTGAGGCCGGACCGGGGGCTGCCACCCCCGGACCCCCGCGGATATTTGGACAAAGAAGAAGCAGGGGCTTTCGCTTTGGCGGGGCCCCTTTTTTATGCCTCGAAGGGCAGCGACCGGCCGAGTGTGACGCCGCCGGGGGTGATCCTGCAGTCGAAGCAAAGGATTTCGACGCCCCTCTCGCGGGCTTCGGTGCAGGCGGCGGCGTAGGCCGGGTCGATGTCCGCCGCGAGGGTCACGCTTGCGCAATCCGTGCGCTGTACGAGGTAGAGCATGACCGCGCGGCGGCCTGCGTCGGCCATGTTTGCAAGCTCGCCAAGGTGCCTGGTGCCCCGGGCTGTGACGCTGTCGGGGAATTCGGCGAGGCCGGGGCGGCGCGACAGCGTCACCGATTTCACCTCGACATAGGCATTCCGCCGCCGCTCGCCGGTCAGCAGGAAGTCGATCCGCGAATTCTCTCCGTATTTCACCTCGGGCCGCACAAGATCATAATCGTCCAGTCCCGGCACCGCCCCGGCCATCAGCGCGGCTTTCAGCATTCTGTTCGGCACGCCGGTATCGACGCCGGTGAAATGGCCGTCTGCATGTTCGACCAGCCGCCAGGCATATTTCAGCTTTTTCTTCGGATCGTCGTTCGGCTCCAGCCAGATACGCAGCCCCTCGTCCTTCAATCCAAGCATCGAGCCGGGATTGGCCACATGGGCGGTGACATCTCGGCCATCTTCGAGACGGCAATCGGCGAGGAAGCGTTTGTAGCGCCGGATCAGCGTTGCGGGGATGAGATCGGTTTGAAAGCGCATGGTAGAGAGCTATACCGTGCCCAAACCCCGCGCAAGGAGAGCCGCATCATGCCCAACCCCACCGCCGCAATGCTGGTCATCGGAGACGAGATCCTCTCGGGCCGCACCCGCGATGCCAACATGCACTTCCTCGCGCAGGAATTCACCAAGCATGGGGTGGATCTCCAGGAGGTGCGCGTGGTCAGCGATGACCGTCCGGCAATTGTCAGCGCGCTGAATGCGCTGCGCGCGGCGTTTGACGTGGTGGTGACCAGCGGCGGCATCGGGCCGACCCATGACGACATCACTGCGGATTGCGTTGCCGAGGCCTTTGGCGCCCATATCGACGTACGCGAAGACGCGCGCGCCTTGCTTGCCGCGCATTACGAGCGGCAGGGGGCCGATTTCAACGCTGCCCGCCAGCGCATGGCGCGTATTCCCGATGGCGCGGTCCTGATCGACAACCCGGTGAGCATCGCGCCGGGGTTTTCGATGGAAAACGTGCATGTCATGGCGGGTGTCCCGTCAGTGTTTCAGGCCATGGTGGCGAGCCTTCTACCCAGGATCACCGGCGGTGCTCCGCTTTTGAGCCAGTCCCTGCGCATCTATCGCGGGGAAGGCGAGATTGCCGAACCGCTTGGTGCGCTGGCGCAGCGCCACCCGGAGCTGTCCTTCGGTTCCTACCCGTTCCAGCGCGACGGGGTCTATGGTGCCAATGTGGTGGTCCGGGGCCACGATGGCGCGCAGGTCGACTGCGCCATGGCGGAGCTTGCCACGCTTTTCCCCGAGTGAGGCGGTCGCGGCATTCAGGCGATGGACAGTGACCCGCCCTCGCGTCATAAACAGGGCGTGAGTGATCAACGCCCCTCTGACGATCGGCTTTTTGCAACGATCAGCGCCACTTGGCCCGCTGCCGCGACGGTGGAGGCCGGTCCTTGGCTCCTGCGTGAAGGGCGGGGCGGGGGCAAGCGCGTCTCTGCGGCCTCGGCGATTGGCGCGTGGCAGGAGGATGATATTTCCGCCGCCGAAAAGGCCATGCGCCTGATGGGGCAGGTGCCGCTTTTTACCCTGCGCCCGGGGGATGCCGCGCTCGATGCGCAGCTTGAAGCCCGCGGCTACAAGGCGGTCGATCATACCGTGATCCGTGCGGTCCGGGCCCGGGATCTGACTGACCAGCCGCTGCCACGTGTCACGGCCTTCACCATCTGGGAGCCGCTCGCCATCATGCGCGAGATCTGGGAAACCGGCGGCATCGGCGAGCGCCGGCAGGCAATCATGGACCGCGTGGCGCAACCCAAGACCGGCGTCTTCGGCCGCGTTTCCGACAGCCCCGGCGGAACCGCCTTTTGCGCCATCCATGATGGCATCTGCATGTTGCACGGGCTCGAAATCCTGCCGCATCAGCGCAAGAAGGGGCTGGGGGGATGGATGATGCGCGCCGCTGCCTTCTGGGCGGTGGACAATGGCGCAGACTGGCTCGCCATTCTGGTGACAAAGGCGAATGTCGGCGGAAACGCCCTCTACGCTTCCCTCGGGATGGAGATCGTGGGAGAGTACCACTATCGCATTCTGACCGAGCCTGACGAGAGCTGACCCCCGTGACGAAACAAACCACCGATAGCCCGACCGCCCTCGACCTGCCCATGGTCGATCCGCTTCCTGCCGAGACGCAGAAGTATTTCGACATTTGTCAGGAAAAGCTCGGCATGGTGCCGAACGTGCTGAAATCATACGCATTTGATGTCGACAAGCTGAACGTCTTCACGGCGCTCTACAACGACCTGATGCTGGCCTCTTCGGGCCTAAGCAAGCTCGAACGCGAGATGATCGCCGTTGTGGTCTCGTCGGTGAACAAATGCTTCTACTGCCTGACCGCCCATGGCGCAGCCGTGCGGCAGCTGTCGGGCGATCCCAAACTGGGCGAGATGCTGGTGATGAACTGGCGTGTCGCGGACCTCGATTACCGTCAGCGCGCCATGCTGCACTTCGTGGAAAAGATGACCAAGGCCAGCGCCGAAATCATGGAGTATGACCGCGAAGCGTTGCGCGATGCCGGGTTCTCGGATCGGGATATCTGGGACATTGCGAATGTCGCGGGCTTTTTCAACATGACGAATCGGGTGGCCAGCGCAACGGATATGCGGCCGAATGACGATTACCACGCTCAGGCGCGCTGACTTCGCGGCCCTTCTGACGCTGCTGGCGGGCGGGGCGATGGCGCAGGACCTGTCCCTGCCGCAAGGCTCCGTGTTGACCCGGGAATTCACGCAAGAGGCCGGGGCCTACGATCTTCCCGTGGGCGTCTGGCAGCGCGAGGCCGGGGTGCCCACCCGCCGCGTCGAAGGCACGATCACCGCGCAGAGCTGGCGCATCGAAGCCACCAGTCTCACACCTTTTCAGCTTGTCGCACCGTTGCGGGAGCAGTTGATCGCGGACGGCTATGACATTGTGCTCGACTGCACGGCGCGGGCCTGTGGCGGCTTTGACTTCCGCTTTGGCACGCTGGTGCTTCCGGCACCGCAGATGTTCGTGGATCTGACCGATTACATCGCGCTCTCGGCGCTCGCGGAGGAGGGGGACGCCGTCTCCATGATAGCCAGCCGCGATGCCACCTCTGCCTATCTGCAGATCATTCGCGCGGGCGGCGGTGTCGAAGAGGCCGAAACCCGCACGGACGCGGTGCCGGTCCCTGGCACAGGGGGCGATGGCGCGAGCGAGGATGTTGTGACGCGTCTGGAAACGCGGGGCCATGCGATCCTGCATGACATGATCTTCGAAACCGGGACATCGGCGCTTGGGAATGGCGCGGTGCCTTCGCTCGACAGCATCGCGGCCTATCTCAAGGCGAACCCCTCGCGGCGTGTGCTGTTCGTCGGCCACACCGATGCGGTCGGCTCGCTGCAGGGCAATCAGGCTTTGTCGCGCAAACGGGCCGCTTCGGCGGTCAGCTACCTGCAAACGCGCCACGGCATTCCTGAGGCACAGATCGGTGCCGACGGGGTCGGATACCTGTCGCCAGTGGCCAGCAATCTGACCGCCGAGGGGCGCGAGGAAAACCGCCGCGTCGAAGCGGTGCTGATTTCAACGGAATGAAGGCGTGCGCGCGGGCCTCAGACCCGGCGTCTGGGGGTGAGCAATCGCCGCAGGCTCGAAAAACCGCCGGCCAGAAACGCGACCAGCGCGCTGATCCCAAGCCAGCCCGCAAGAAAACCGGTGCCCGCGAACACCGCGCCTTCGAAGGTCACCGGCATCGCGGGTTTGAAGGTCTGCAACGCCCGCCGCGCGACGTCTCGATCGCCCAGATGCGTGGCGAGCTTGGCGCGCATGAACGGCCCGGCGCTCTTGAGCGCGTCCAGGTCGGCCAGCAACCGGGCGTGGCGTGCTATGTCGGCGCGGATGTTCCCGGCTTGAACCGAACTCAGCGGCCCTTCGGTGCCAAGCTGCGTTACCAGCCCGTCCAGCGTCAGCCCAACGGTCGCCGCATCGCGCTCATAGCGGACAATCTGCCGTGACAACTCATCGACGGCCCCGCCGAGCCGCTGTGTATACTGTTGGGAATACTCGGGAAATTGTGAAAGGCCAGCCGCGCCACTCACGCCGCCCGCCAAGGCCAGAGCCCTCAGCATCATATCCCACACTCCTGCTCAACCACGCTCTCGCGGCGCATGGCAACAGGGTACCACACCGCTGTGCCCTTTGTCCAAGCGACGCGGATCACTCCGCCGGGGCGGTTTCCGGCTCGGCGGCGTTTTCGGAGCTCATGCTGTCGAGTGACGTCATCAGCCCGGTCACCTGCTCGTCGAGCCAGAGGCGCAGGCTGTCAACCTTGTCGACATAGCTGTCGATCATCGGCGCGGCTTGCGGCGCGGCAGATTTGATCTGCGGCGCAGAGACATAAACCGCGAGCGCGATCGCCACCAGCATGACAATCAGGAAGAATCCCCGGGCAAAGCCGCCGCCGCCGCGAGCGGGTGTCTCATCGCTGACGGAAACGCGGCCTTCCTCGGAATCGGTCACCCGCCGATCAGAGGTAGCGCGCAGGGTCTGGTTGATCTCTTCGACATCGGGCAGCAATTCGCGCCGCGATTCGACCGCTGCGGCGCTTGACGATGCCGAGCGCCCGGTGCTGTCCGACAGGTCCGCGGGGCGGCGCTCGCGGCGGCGGGGCGGCGCGTCCGGCGCTGGCTCGGGGGCGGGCGCGGTCTCTGCTTCCGGCTCAGCCTCTACCTCTGCCTCTGTCTCCCGTGCCAGATCCTCGCCCCGGATATGGGCCATGCGGGCGCGTGCCTCACGGGCACGGCGGGCCTGCTCGTCCTCGTCTGGCTCGGCCAGGCCAAGATCCGGCTGCATTTCAAAGGCTTCCGCTTCGGCCTGACGCTGGCGCCGCTCGCGCTCGGCCTCTTCGCGCAAAACCTCCGCAATCTCCGGATCGAGAGACCGGCGCCGGGTCTGCGGCATCGCGGGGGGATCGGCGAAATCGTCGTCATCCTCTTCATCGAAGAGGGCCGCCTCGGGTGTCGGCGGCGCGTCATCCTCAAGGGCGTCATCGTCGTCGCCTTCGTCCTCAGGCTCCCATTCCTCCGGGTCCGCAGGCTCGCCAAGCTCCTCTGAAAGCAACGGATCGTCGCCTGGATGGTTCTGGAACCACGTATGCGCACAATTCGAGCACTGCACGTCGCGCCCGCCTTCGGGAATGACTTCGGCGGGCACCTCGTACTGGGCACCGCAGTTGGGGCAGATCAGCCGAATTCTGCTCACGTCCTGTCCTTCTTTTATTCGAGGCACGGTTTCTCATGCATAAGTTGCCCGGAGGTCGGGGAAAAGTCCAATCCTTAACCACGGAACATTGAAACCCGCCGCAACCTGTAGCAAATAGGGTGAACCACGGAAAAGGGGCGGGGCAGACGGGCGTGATCGAGCTGGAAAACGTGGCATATTCGTACAGCGGCGACGCCTTGCTGACGGACCTGAGCCTGACGCTGCCTGCCGGGTCGTTTCATTTCCTCACCGGTCCGTCCGGTGCGGGCAAGACGACCTTTCTCAAATTGTGCTACGGGGCTCTGCGACCGACCTCGGGGACGCTTCGGCTCTTCGGAGAAGACATGGCCGGCTTTGATCGCGACGCGGTGGCCTATGCCCGGCGGCGGATCGGCGTGGTGCATCAGGATTGCCAGTTTCTCGACCACCTGCCGGTGATCGAGAACATTGCGCTGCCGCTGAGCGTCTCCGGCGGCTCGCCGCAAGCGCAGCAGGACAACCTGCTCGAACTTCTGACCTGGGTCGGATTGACCGGGCGGGCCGATGCCCTGCCGCCGGAGTTGTCGGGCGGTGAAAGGCAACGCGCCGCGCTGGCCCGCGCGCTGATCCTCTCGCCCGATATCATCCTGGCCGATGAGCCGACCGGCAACGTCGATTGGGAAATGTCCCAGCGGCTTCTGCGCCTTCTCGTCGAGCTCAACAAGATGGGCAAGACGGTCATGATCGCAACGCATGACCTCGGCCTGATCCGTGCTGCCAAGGCACAGGTGCAGGCCCGCGTTCTGCGCATTTCGGACCGCAGCATTCAGTCGGCGGGGGCGGATCTGTGAAGGCCTGGCTGGAAATGATGCGGGCGGTTCTGACTCGCGATGCCGGAGCCGACCGCGTCGTGCCGCCGGCCGGATTTACCGTTTGGCTGACCGTGTTTACCAGCGGTGCCATGGCCTTTCTGACGGTCTTTGCTCTTGCTCTGTCGCTGGCATCCGGTCGGCTCGCCGCCAATTGGGACAACGAACTGGCGCGCAGCGCCACATTGCGTATTTCCGCGCCCGCCGGGCAGATGGCCGAGCAAACCGCCGCCGCGCTCAAAGTGCTGGACCAGACGCCTGGGGTTGCATCCGCGCGGGCGCTGAGCGCGGCCGAGCAACAGGCGCTTCTGGAGCCGTGGTTCGGCCCGGACCTGCCGATCGACACGCTCCCGGTGCCGCAACTGATCGAGTTGATCGAGAGTGCGCAGGGCTATGACAGTGAGGGCCTGCGCCTGCGGCTGCAAGCCGAGGTGCCGGGCGCCGTGCTGGATGAACACACCCGCTGGCGCCGCCCGCTGATCGCCGCCGCGTCCAAGCTGCGCCTGCTCGGCTGGGTCTCGATCCTGCTGATCGGCGCCGCCACCGGGGCCATGGTCACCCTCGCCGCCAATGCCGCGCTCGCCGCCAATTCCCGCGTGGTCGCGGTGCTGCGGCTGGTGGGCGCAACCGACGCCTATATCGCGAGCGCCTTTGTTCGCCGCTTCACCCTGCGCACCCTGATCGGCGCCGGGGCGGGGGCCGCGCTTGGCCTGCTTGCCGTCGCCTTCATGCCCGGTGCCGGTGACACCGGCGCGTTCCTCACTGGACTGCGCTTTCAGGGGCTGCACTGGCTTTACCCGATCCTCGTGCCGCCGCTTGCCGCGCTGGTGGCCTTCCTCGCCACCGGCTATGCCGCGCGGCGTGTTCTCGAAAGGCTCGACTGATGTTGCAATGGCTGCGTTCGTGGATTTTCCTGATCCAGATGTATCTGATGATGGCGGTGATCGGCATCCTGTTCTTCCCCTTCGCGATCTTCTCCCGGGGGGCGGCGCGTCTGGCGTGCCGTGTCTATGCCAAATGGGTCCGCTGGAGCGCCTCCTGGATGGTTGGCCTCAGGAGCGAGATCCGGGGCGTTGTCCCGACAGATGAGGTGGTCGTTGCCGCCAAGCACCAATCGTTCTTTGACATCATCATGATTTTCAGCGCCGTGCCCGCGGGCAAGTTCATCATGAAGCGGGAGCTGCTCTGGACGCCCTTCATCGGGCTCTATGCCTGGCGCATCGGATGCGTGCCGGTTGATCGCGGCAAGCGCGCGCAGGCGATCACCCGCATGAAGCGCGACGTCGAAAAAGGCAATGTCGATCCCGGCCAGCTGATCATCTATCCACAGGGCACCCGTGTCGCGCCGGGCAAGCATATTCCCTACAAGGTCGGCGCCGCCGTGCTGTACAAACAGTTGAAGCAACCCTGCGTGCCTGCCGCCACCAACGTTGGCGTGTTCTGGCCGCGCACCGGCGTTTATCGCAAACCGGGGCTGGCGGTGGTTGAATTCCTGCCTGCGATCCCGCCGGGTGTTGATCAGGGCACGTTTGTGCGCAGGCTTGAACAGGAGGTCGAAACCGCCTCCAATGCACTCATGCGGGAGGCCGGCTTCGATGCGGACGCTACAAACACTTGAAGACCTGAACGTGCTCTACGGGGAGCCTGTGCCGCTGTCGTTGACCAAGGTGGCTGCGCATCTCACACCAAAATATCGCGCCTGGATCGAAGGCAGCCGCTTTTGCATTCTCTCCACGGTTGGCCCCGATGGCGTCCACGGCACACCGCGCGGCGATGACGGAGCTGTCGTGCGGGTTCAGGATGAGAAGACACTGCTGATGCCGGACTGGTGGGGCAACAATCGTCTCGATGCGCTGCGCGACATCATCCACGATCCGCGCGTGGCATTGCTGTTCCTCGTGCCGGGCTCGGGCACCACGGTGCGCGTCAACGGCCGTGCGGTGCTGACGGATAATGAACCGCTGCGGGAAAGCTTCCGCAAGAAGACGCGCCTGCCCGCGACCGTCATGGTGATCGATGTCGACGAGGTCTACACCCAATGCGCAAAGGCGCTGATCCGTTCCGGTATCTGGGGGCGGGACGACAGTGGCACGGTGCCGACGGTCGGGCAGATTATGGCCGAGATAACCGAAGGCCGCGAGGGCGGTACGGAGTACGACCGCACCTATGTCGAACGAGCGCAGCCCAAGCTCTGGTGATGCATTCGGGGCGGTCACGCCCTCGCGCGAAACAACCGCGCGGGCCGGACCCATCGGGTGCGCCCGATGTTCAGCGCCGCGAAACTCAGCATGAGTACCGCCAGCGGGATCAAGCCGCGAAGACCCGCAGGCAGTGCCCCGTCCGTCCTAGCGGCCTCCATCGGTAACAGCCCCTCAGCCCGAAATGCCACAACCGCGCCGGGTGACAGCGGCAGCACACTTTCCGCCGCGCAACTGTGTGCGGCCAGCGCGTGGCCCAGTTTTTGCCGTTGAATCGTCCAGCCGAGGAGCTGCATCGCCTGCTCCTCGGCGCACAGGCGCATGTATTGCCCATCCGCCCCCGGAATGGCGCTTTCGCCCATATCCACACGGCTATGCAGCATCGCAAACGGTCCCGCCTCTGCGCCGGGTGCAATCATACAGGTGGCGAGGCCGATGGCCGCAATTGACCCCTTGATCTTCATCTGTCCGACTCATCACTCCTGGAACAGTCCCCAGAGTGACAGGGACTTTGGGCAGCAGTTTTACGCACTCAAGGTTAAATCGGGGCAACCATGAGACACGAAAATCCCGGCCAGATCGCTCTGGCCGGGGCATTTTCGTTCAAATTGTCATTGCCGATCAGGCGTGGATCGCGCCGTCGCCAAAGGCCAGAGCCGCCTCGCGGACCGCCTCGGAGAAGGTCGGGTGGGCGTGGCAGGGTGAGGCGCGGTCTGGCTTGCCGGATGCATCGCTCCGGTAGAGCGATGCATGGGCCGAACGCCCGCTGCCGATGGCAGTGGGCCGCTGACCGATCAGGCGTGGATCGCGCCGTCGCCACAGGCCAGAGCCGCCTCGCGGACCGCCTCGGAGAAGGTCGGGTGGGCGTGGCAGGTCAGCGCGATGTCCTCGGCACTGGCGCCAAACTCCATACCGACGCAGATCTCGTGGATCAGGTCCCCGGCGCCCGGCCCGATGATGTGACAGCCAAGGATGCGATCCGTCTCCTTGTCGGCCAGCAGCTTGACGAAGCCTTCGCCCTGGAACACGGCCTTGGCGCGGCCATTGCCCATGAAGGAAAACTTGCCGACCTTGTAAGCCACGCCGTCCTTCTTCAAGTCATCCTCGGTCTTGCCAACGGAGGCGACCTCTGGGGCGGTGTAGATCACGCCGGGGATCACGCCATAATTCACGTGGCCATGCTTGCCCGCGATCACCTCGGCGACGGCCATGCCCTCGTCCTCGGCCTTATGCGCCAGCATCGGCCCTTCGATGGCGTCGCCGATCGCATAGATGCCCTTGACGTTGGTCTGCCAATGGCCGTCCGTCTTGATCTGCCCGCGCTCGGTCATCTCGATGCCCATCGCTTCAAGGCCGAGACCGTCGGTATAGGGGCGGCGACCCGTGGCGCAGAGCACCACATCGGCGTCGAGGCTCGCTTCGCTGTCATCCTTGCGGAGCGTGTAGGTGACCTTCGCCTTGGTCTTCGTGGCCTCCACCTTCTGCACGGCGGCGCCCATGATGAAGTTCAGGCCCTGCTTCTTCAGGATGCGCTGGAAGGTCTTTTGCACCTCGCTGTCCATGCCGGGCGTGATGGCGTCGAGGAATTCGATCACATGCACTTCCGTGCCGAGACGGGCATAGACCGACCCCATCTCCAGCCCGATCACACCAGCGCCGATGACGATCATCTTTTTCGGGATCTTCGGCAGCTCCAGCGCGCCGGTGGAGGTCACGACGACCTTTTCATCCACCGTGACATCGGCCCCGGGCACCGGGGAGGCTTCGGAGCCGGACGCGATCACGATGTGCTTGGCCTCATGGACCTCGTCACCGACCTTTACCTTGCCAGCCTCGGGGATGCTGCCCCAGCCCTTGAGCCAGTCGACCTTGTTCTTCTTGAACAGGAATTCGATGCCCTTGGTGTTCTGGCCGATCACGTCGTCCTTGTAGGCGAGCATCTGCTTCCAGTCGACCGAAGGCGCTTTGCCCTTCAGGCCCATCTTGGCAAAGTTGTGCTCGGCCTCGTGGAGCTGATGCGAGGCGTGCAGCATGGCTTTGGACGGGATGCAGCCAACGTTGAGGCAGGTGCCGCCGAGCGTCTCGCGGCCTTCGACACAGGCGGTCTTCAGACCGAGCTGCGCGCAGCGGATCGCCGAGACATAGCCGCCGGGGCCGCCGCCGATGATGATCACGTCATAAGATGCCATTGTGCTGTCCTTTCATAGGAAGGGGAGGGGCGCGTTGCCCCTCTTCCCGAAGTATTTGAGCCAGGAAGAAACAGGCCATTGCCCGTCATAGCAAGGCCCGGATGAGCAGGTAGGTCGTGGCAAGAAAACCGACGACCCAGATGAGCGAGCGCCACGGGGCGAGGCCGAACAGATAGGCGGGCAGGTAGAGCACGCGTGCGGCAAGATAGATGAATGCGACAAGGGCCGTGCTGTGCGTGGCCTTATCCGCAAAGGTGATCACCAGCGCGGCGATGGCAAAGAGGATGAGACCCTCGAAATGGTTGTTCATCGCCCGTTGCGCGCGGCCCGCGACGCTGGTGAGCTCTCGCGGCGTGTCGCGCGGAGAGAGAGCATAGCCGGTGCCAACCTGCATCTGCGCCGTGACGGAGTAGATGACGAAGTGCACCACTTGCAGCAGCGCGGCGAGGGTGAGGGCGGTGAGTTCGGGAGACATCAGAACAGGCTCGCCACGATCATGACAAAGCAGGCCAGAAAGCCCGCTGTGAACAGGAGCGAGCGCCAAGGCACCCAGGCAAAGCGGTAGGCGGGCAGGTACAGCGCCCGGGCCGCAACGAAAATCCACGCGGCAAGGGCCGTGACCCAGCTGTTGCTCTCGGTGAAGGAGACCAGCACCACGGCGATGATGAACAGGCCGGTATTCTCGATATGGTTGCCAAGCGCGCGACGCAGGCGGAGCGAATTCTCCGACAGCCGCTCTTCGAGGTTCTCACGGGTGCCGACATTGCCCTCCCGGCCAATATCCTGCTCCAGCGATCTCTGGGACCAGAGCACCGCGATCAGGTGAATAAACGTCGTAGCGGCCAGGGCGGCGAGTTCGTAGGTCATGCGGTCCTCAGGAAATGCGCGGCGGCGGGAGCGTGGCCGAGGGCGGCGGACTTGTCCAGCCAGGCTTTTGCCCGGGCCTCGTCTGCGACCTCGTAGAGCTGCCAACTCGCGCTTCTTTCGGTCCAGCGTTGTAGCAGGGAGAGGCCCGCATTGGCGCGGTTTTCCGCTTCGCTTTCGAAGGTGGCGGCATCGAAGGAGGCGGTGCGAGTGAGAAGCTGAAGGCTCATGGTCTGGTCTCCGGTTTAGGTTGCCGGGCGGCGTCCTCTTTGAACGGTCTGCCCCGGATCGCCTCGTAGCGATGATGGAACAACGCCGCCTGGTCCGGTCGGTTGCGCGTCATGTCCTTCAGACCCAGCCGCATGTCCGCGAGCGCGGAGTGAACCCCCGCTAAGATCTGCGAAGGAGTGGATTTTCCCAACGCGATCCAGAACAGCATTTGGTCGCGGGTCGCGACATGATCGGAAAGAATCTCGCGCTCCCACATGGTGCCAAGTCCCTGAAATGCTTCGATGGCGGCCTCGAAACAGTCGTAGAGCCGGTGGAATTCGGCAAGGACCTCGTCTCGGGTGCGGCGCGGCATGAAGCCTTCTCCGAAGGGGAAGCCGGGCAGAACGGGTCTGCCCGGCAAAGATCGATTACAGGTCCATCAGCAACCGGCGCGGATCTTCGAGCGCTTCCTTGACGCGGACAAGGAAGGTCACCGCGCCTTTGCCGTCGACGATGCGGTGATCGTAGGACAGGGCGAGGTACATCATCGGGCGGATCTTGATCTCGCCGTTGATGACCATCGGGCGGTCCTGAATCTTGTGCATGCCGAGGATGCCGGACTGCGGCGGGTTGAGGATCGGCGAGGACATCAGCGAGCCATAGACGCCGCCGTTCGAAATCGTAAACGTGCCTCCCTGCATTTCCGCCATCGACAGCTTGCCGTCACGGGCGCGCTTGCCCTTCTCGGCGATAGCCTTTTCGATCTCGGCAAAGGACATCTGGTCGGCGTCGCGGATGACCGGGACGACGAGGCCCTGCGGTGTGCCCGCAGCAATGCCCATGTGCACGAAGTTCTTGTAGACGATATCGGTGCCGTCGATCTCGGCGTTGACTTCCGGCACTTCTTTCAAAGCGTGGCAGCAGGCCTTGGTAAAGAACGACATGAAGCCCAGTTTGACGCCGTGCTTCTTCTCGAACAGCTCCTTGTACTCCTTCCGAAGCGCCATGGTCTCCGTCATGTCCACCTCGTTGTAGGTGGTCAGGATCGCGGCGGTGTTCTGCGCGTCCTTCAGGCGGCGGGCGATGGTCTGACGCAGGCGGGTCATCTTGACCCGCTCTTCGCGTGCGGCGTCGTCGGCCGGAACCGGCGCGCGCGGCGCGGAGGCCGATGTGGACGCGGCGGGCGCCGACTTGGCGGCGGCTACGGCGGCGGCGACGTCGGACTTGCTGGCCCGGCCATCGCGGCCGGTGCCGGTCACCTGATCGCGGCTGATATTCGCCTCGGCCATGGCTTTCTCGGCGGCGGGGCCGTCCTTGATGTCCCCCTTGGGACCCGCGTTGCCCGCCGGCGGTGTGGCATACTGCTCTCCGCCAGTGGCCTCATCCTTCTGGGCGGCGGCCCCTTCACTGGCGGAAATCACCGCCAGCTTGGCATTGGCCTGAACCGTGTCGCCTTCGTTGGCCACGATCTCCGTCAGAGTGCCGGACGCGGGGGCGGGCACTTCGACACTGACCTTGTCGGTCTCCAGCTCGCAGAGCATCTCGTCCTGCGTGACCGCATCGCCGACCTTCTTGAACCAGGTCGACACGGTTGCTTCGGACACGCTTTCACCCAGGGTCGGAACCATCACATCAACCGCATCGCCGCCACCAGAGGCGGCGGGGGCTTCGGCTTTCGGCGCCTCTGCCTTCTTCTCGGCGGGCTTGTCGGCAGAGCCGCTGTCGCCTTCGGAGATATTGGCCAGCAGCGCGTCAACACCTACGGTCTCGCCCTCGCCTGCGACGATGTCGGACAGCGTGCCCGCAACCGGCGAGGGCACCTCGACCGTCACCTTGTCGGTCTCCAACTCGCAGAGCATTTCGTCGACAGCCACGGCATCGCCCGGTTTCTTGAACCAGGTCGCCACGGTTGCTTCGGTTACCGATTCCCCGAGCGTGGGGACGCGCACTTCGGTCATTGTCTCAATTCCTTTTCTTTACCCAACCGCTTGGCTTGTGGGGTCATTCAATGGTCAGCGCTTCGTCTACGAGCGCCGCTTGTTGTGCTTTGTGCTGGCTGGCCAAACCCGTCGCGGGCGAGGCCGAGGTGGCGCGGCCCACGTAACGCGGCCGCTTGTGCGTGGCCTTGATACGCCCCAGCACCCATTCGAGATTCGGCTCGATGAAATGCCATGCGCCCTGGTTCTTCGGCTCTTCCTGACACCAGATCATCTCCGCGTTCTTGAACCGCTCCAGCTCCTTGACCGCCGACATCGCCGGGAAGGGGTAGAACTGCTCGAAACGCAGCAGGTAGACGTCGTCGATGCCGCGCGCGTCACGCTCCTCCAGAAGATCATAGTAGACCTTGCCCGAACACATCACCACGCGTTTGATCTTGTCGTCGGAGACCAGCGTGGTGTCCGAATGCCCCTGCTCCGCATCGTCCCAGAGGACGCGGTGGAACGACGACCCGGTGGTGAACATATCGGCATCCGAAATGCACAGCTTGTGCCGCAGCAGCGATTTCGGCGTCATCAGCACCAACGGCTTGCGATAGCTGCGGTGCAGCTGTCGGCGCAGGATGTGGAAGTAGTTCGCCGGGGTCGAGCAATTCGCCACGATCCAGTTGTCCTGACCGCACATCTGCAGGAAGCGTTCCAGACGCGCCGAGCTGTGCTCGGGACCCTGACCTTCGAAACCGTGCGGCAGCAGGCAGACAAGGCCCGACATCCGCAGCCATTTGCTTTCACCCGAGCTGACGAATTGATCGAACATGATCTGTGCGCCGTTGGCGAAGTCGCCGAACTGCGCCTCCCACAGGGTCAGCGCGTTGGGCTCGGCGAGGCTGTAGCCATACTCGAAACCCAGAACCGCATATTCCGAAAGTGCCGAATCGATCACCTCGTAATGCGCCTGGCCCTCGCGGATGTGGTTCAGCGGGTAGTACCGCTCTTCCGTCTCCTGGTTGATGAAACCGGAGTGCCGCTGGGAGAAGGTGCCACGGGTGCTGTCCTGACCGGCCAGACGCACCGGATAGCCTTCGGTCTGCAGCGAGCCAAAGGCCAGGGCCTCGGCGGTCGCCCAATCAAAGCCCGTGCCGGTTTCGAACATCTTGGCCCGGGTCTCGATAAGCCGCCCCACGGTCTTGTGCAGCGGGAAGCCCTCGGGAACACGGGTCAGCGCATCGCCGACCTCCTTCAGGGTTTCCGGCGTCACCGATGTCTTGCCGCGCTGGTACTTGCCGTGCGTTTGCTTGTCGAGATGCGACCAGCGACCATCCAGCCAGTCGGCCTTGTTCGGCTTGTAGGTTTTCCCGGCTTCGAACTCCTCGTTCAGATGCGCCTGGAACGCCGCCTTCATGTCCTCGATCTCACCCTCGGGGATCAGCCCGTCCTTGACCAGCCGCTCGGTATAGAGCGTCAGCGTGGTCTTCTGCTTCTTGATCTTGGTATACATGATCGGGTTGGTGAACATGGGCTCGTCACCCTCGTTGTGACCAAACCGGCGGTAGCAGAAGATATCAAGCACGACATCCTTGCCGAACTTCTGGCGGAATTCCGTCGCCACCTTGGCCGCGTGCACCACGGCCTCCGGATCATCGCCGTTGACGTGGAAAATCGGCGCCTCGACCACCAGCGCGTTGTCGGTGGGGTAGGGCGAGGAGCGCGAGAAATGCGGTGCGGTGGTAAACCCGATCTGGTTGTTCACGACGATATGGATGGTGCCGCCGGTGCGGTGACCCCGCAGACCGGAAAGCGCAAAACACTCCGCAACAACACCCTGACCGGCAAAGGCCGCATCGCCGTGCAGCAGGATCGGCATCACCTTCTTGCGCTCGGTGTCGCCCATCTGGTCCTGTTTGGCACGGACCTTGCCAAGCACGACCGGGTTCACCGCTTCGAGGTGGCTCGGGTTGGCGGTCAGCGAAAGGTGCACGGGGTGGTCATCGAACTCCCGGTCGGACGATGCGCCGAGGTGGTATTTCACGTCGCCGGAGCCGTCCACGTCCTCGGGCTTGAAGCTGCCGCCCTGGAACTCGTTGAAGATGGCCTTGTAGGGCTTTTGCATCACGTTGGCGAGCACCGACAGACGGCCCCGGTGCGGCATGCCGATGACGATCTCCTTGACGCCGAGGTTGCCGCCGCGCTTGATGATCTGCTCCATCGCGGGGATCAGGCTCTCGCCCCCATCCAGACCAAAGCGCTTGGTGCCCATGTACTTGACGTGCAGGAACTTCTCGAAGCCCTCGGCCTCGACCATCTTGTTCAGGATCGCCTTGCGGCCCTCGCGGGTGAAGGCGATTTCCTTGCCATAGCCCTCGATCCGCTCCTTGAGCCAGGCCGATTGCTCCGGGTCGGAGATGTGCATGTACTGCAGTGCGAAGGTGCCGCAGTAGGTGCGCTTCACGATCGACAGGATCTCGCGCAGCGAGGCGATCTGCAGGCCCAGCACGTTGTCGATGAATATCGGGCGATCCATGTCGCCATCGGTAAAGCCATAGGACTTCGGATCAAGCTCCGGGTGGCTGGTGTTGTCGCGCATGCCAAGCGGATCGAGATCGGCGGCAAGGTGGCCCCGGATCCGGTAGGCGCGGATGATCATCAGCGCCCGGATGCTGTCCAGAACGGCGCGCTGGATGGCGTCATCGCTGACCGCGACGCCCTTGGCCTCGGCGGCTTCCTTGATCTTCTTGCCCGCACCCTTGGCCTCGGCGGGCACCATCGGCATCGGCCACTCCCCGGTCAGCGCGCCGGTCAGGTCGTCATCGGGCACCGGCGGCCAGTCGGCCCGCGCCCATGACGGGCCAGCGGCCTCTTTCTTGACGTCCATGCCGTCGTCGCCAAGCTGGGCGAAGAACGCCTGCCAGGACGCATCCACCGCGTTGGGATCGCTCGCGTAGCGCGCGTACATCTGTTCAAGATATTCGGCGTTGTGCCCCTGCATGAAGCTGGAGGCGTGGAAGAGGTCGTTGGGGCTCTGATCGTTCATTGTGGCACCTCGGGGTTGCGGGGGCGTTGGGTCGCGTTGGGCATGGTGTCTGGATTATTGGATAGGGGTCGGTCCCGCGAGACCATCAGGCATCGCGGGCTCATGTCAGTGCTTCCCGGGTTACCGAGGGAAGGCAGTCGGTCGGCCCGCTCCAGCCCGGCAAGCGGCAGGCCGGAGGCAGCAGTGCATCGTCGGGATGTCGGGAATAGCCATAGCGATCGAAGATCCAGCCATAGGCTGCCTCGATCCGGCGGCGGGTATCCGAGGAGATGAACTCGCTCGGGTGTCGGGATTTGAGGGCATTGTCATTCGCCTGCAGGCGGGGCCGGGACGGGGGCGGCGCAGTAAAACCGCGATCCGCAGCCAGCGCAGTGATATCGCTTTCGAGGGTTTCGGTGAACAGCACATGGGTCAGCGCGTATTGCCCGTCCAGATGTGTCAATTCCCGTGTTCTCTCTCCCATGCCTTCGAGGTCCATGGCGTCGACCTGGCTGCGCACGACATTCGCATCCTCGCTGGCTTCGATCCGGCTTTGGCGTTCCCACACGTTCCGGATCGACATCGTCCGCGTATAGGGGTTGCGCATGTTGGACACGATGGCACAGCGGTCCCAGATGTCGGCCCCGACCCCTGCATGGATGGCGTCGAGCGCCATGTGGACCTGAAAACGCGGCTCCACACTAAAGGCTTCGCGCGCGCCAACACGGCCAACGACGCCGTCGTTCGATATGATCTCCGGCGTCCAGGGGGTCGTGGGAGTGAAGTCGGGGCCACAGAACTGACGCAGATAGAGAGCGGTCGAAGAACTCCCCGTCCGGTTCAGCTGCGAATAGATAAAGGCGTGGCCCCGACTGTACAGCATGGTCAGCCTTTGTTGATCGCTTCCAAGACGGCCTCGCCAAGGGTGGCGGGGCTGTCTGCGACGACGATGCCAGCGGCCTTCATCGCTTCGATCTTGTCCTCGGCGCCGCCCTTGCCACCGGCGACAATCGCGCCGGCGTGGCCCATGCGGCGTCCCGGAGGCGCGGTGCGCCCGGCGATGAAACCGGCGGTCGGCTTCCAGCGGCCCTTTTTCTTCTCATCGGCCAGGAACTGCGCCGCTTCTTCCTCGGCGGAGCCACCGATCTCACCGATCATGATGATCGAGGTGGTTTCGTCATCCGCAAGGAACATCTCCAGCACGTCGATATGCTCGGTGCCCTTGATCGGATCGCCACCGATGCCGACAGCCGAAGACTGGCCAAGGCCCATATCGGTGGTCTGCTTGACCGCCTCATAGGTCAGAGTGCCGGAGCGGGACACAACACCGACGCTGCCGCGCTTGTGGATGTGGCCGGGCATGATGCCGATCTTGCAGGCGTCCGGGGTGATGACACCGGGGCAGTTCGGCCCGATCAGACGGCTCTTGGAGCCATCCAGAGCCCGCGCCACGCGCATCATGTCAAGCACCGGAATGCCTTCGGTGATGCAGACAATCAGCTCCATCTCTGCGTCGATCGCTTCGAGGATGCTGTCGGCGGCGAAGGGCGGCGGCACATAGATCACGGAGGCGTTCGCCTCGGTGACGTGCTTGGCTTCATGAACCGAGTTGAAGACCGGCAGGTCAAGATGCGTCATGCCACCTTTGCCGGGGGTTACGCCGCCGACCATCTTGGTGCCGTAGGCGATCGCCTGTTCGGTGTGAAACGTGCCCTGCGAGCCGGTGAGGCCCTGACAGATCACTTTGGTGTTTTCGTCTACGAGGACGGCCATGTGTTAGGCTCCTTCTATGATTTGCGCTTCTGTCGCGACGCGCCAACGCAAGGTTTTCTAAAACAGCGATTATTGACTTGAAGGCGATTGGGCCATGCTGTGGATGGCGATGCCGCAGCAGTGCAGGCGGATAAGAGCAGCCTGTTCACTGTCCTGCGCCCATCCCGTTGCAACAAACTCGCGAGACCCCCACCATATGAGACCGAGGTCTTTTCGACTGTCGCCGTTCAGCTCTCCACCGACGATAACAGAATCAGGCCGCATTTCCTTCATTGCCTCGAATGTCAGCTCACGGAGCGCGTCTTGATCGCCTTCCTCTTCAAGAGAGCAATCGAACGAACACGTGACATTTGTCGAGCTTCCAACTGTAGCGAGGTTGATCCGTTCCCAAATCCCTGCGCCACTTTCGAGATCCGTGGCCGAAGTCACCGATGCGATCCGGGTAAGGTTGTCCGTGGTCGTGTAGACCGTGGCATTCGTTCGAGCGGAAAACGCTTCGACAAAACTCTCCGGGTCGGAGGTTGCCGCGCTGCAGGTTTCGACAAATTGCTTCACGCATTGGGACACCAATGGCTCTGCTTCACCGCAGGTCGCAATGAAGAGCAGAGGCAAAGCCAAATGTGAACCGACAATTTTCGGCATATGAAAGCTCACCCCTTGACCGCCTTCACGATCTTCTGGGCACCGTCCTTCAGGTCGTCGGCGGCGATTACATCGAGGCCAGAGGTGCGGATGATCTCCTTGCCCTTCTCGACGTTGGTCCCTTCGAGACGCACAACGAGCGGAACCTGCAGGCCGACTTCCTTGACTGCCGCGATCACGCCCTCGGCGATGACGTCACAGCGCATGATGCCGCCGAAGATGTTCACGAGGATGCCTTTGACCTGCGGGTCGGAGGTGATGATCTTGAACGCCTCGGTCACCTTCTCCTTGGTCGCGCCGCCGCCCACGTCGAGGAAGTTGGCAGGCTCCGCGCCGTAGAGCTTGATGATGTCCATCGTCGCCATGGCAAGGCCCGCGCCGTTCACCATGCAGCCGATTTCACCGTCGAGCGCGATGTAGTTCAGGTCGTACTTGGACGCCTGCAGTTCCTTCGCATCTTCTTCGGTCTCGTCGCGCAGCTCGGCCACGTCGGGCTGCCGATACATGGCGTTGCCGTCAAAACCGACCTTGGCGTCGAGCACCTTGAGGTCGCCCGAGGGCATGACGATCAGCGGGTTGATCTCCAGCATCTCCATGTCCTTCTCCATGAAGGCCTTGTAGAGAATGCCCATCAGCTTGACGCACTGCTTGACCGCGGCCCCTTCGAGGCCGAGCGAGAAGGCAACGCGGCGGCCATGGAACGGCTGGTAGCCGGTGGCCGGGTCAACGCTGAAGGACAGGATTTTCTCCGGCGTGGAGGCCGCGACCTCTTCGATGTCCATGCCGCCCTCGGTGGAGCAGACGAAGGACACGCGCGACGTCTGGCGATCCACCAGCAGCGCGAGGTAGAGTTCGCGCGCGATGTCGGAGCCGTCTTCGATGTAGATGCGGTTGACCTGCTTGCCCGCCGGGCCGGTCTGATGCGTCACCAGCGTCTTGCCGAGCATCTTCTTGGCTTCTTCGGCGGCCTCTTCGACCGACTTGGCAAGGCGAACGCCGCCCTTCTCGCCGGCTTCGGCTTCCTTGAAGGAGCCCTTGCCACGGCCACCGGCGTGGATCTGAGCCTTGACCACCCAGAGCGGGCCATCGAGTTCACCGGCGGCGCGCTTGGCGTCCTCGGCCTTCAGCACCACACGGCCGTCCGAGACCGGTGCGCCGTACGAGCGCAAAAGCGCCTTGGCTTGATATTCGTGGATGTTCATGGGTCGTCTGTCCCCGTTTTGCTACGATTTGGTGACGGTATAGGCCCGCTTACAGTGCCGGGTTAAACAAAAAATTGCCACACGGCGGAAAATACCGCGCTTTTTCGACATTTGTGATCACACGTTTGCAAGCTGTGATCACAAGTTGAATTCCTGTTAGCGCTTGGCAGGGATTCGCGCTGCGGTTACGCTTCGGGCGGTTAACGAACGCAAGGGGTGGGGCGTGCAAAGCTGGGCCATAGTCATGACCGTGCGCGAGCCGCCACAGCTCGTTCTCGCCAACGTTGCCTGGCACAGGGGCACAGGCGCGGCGGAGGTGCACGTCTATCTTGATGATCCGGACGATCCGGTGGCGTCGCTGCTCAAGGATATGCCGGATGTGCACGTGAGCTGCTGCAATGACAGGCACTGGCGCAACGTCGCGCCCCGTCGAAAACGGCCGGACTCGATCAACCGCCGTCAGGCGCTCAACGCCAACCACGCGCTGTCACAGGCCGGCGCAGACTGGCTTTTTCACATCGACGCGGATGAATTCCTGCTGCAGGCGCGCCCGCTGGGCGAGGAGCTCACCGTTGTCTCCGAGCTCAACGTCGAATTGCACCTGCCGGTGGCCGAACGCCTCTATTGCGCCGACACCCCGCGCGAGACGATCTTCGACGGGCTGTTTCGCACGTCCACGAAGGGGCTCAACCGCCGCGCCGATGGCACATCGCATGATCCGAAGATCTTCGGCGATCACGACGCTGTTCTGTTACACGGGGTGCTTGGGCATTCCGCCGGAAAATGCGGCGTTCAGCGCGGGGCCGGGCATCGTCTCGGCATCCACTGGGCCTTCAAGGGCGACACCCGCCACAGGGCCGAGCGCTATCGCAGCACCTCAACCCGGCTGCTGCATTTCGACGGGCTGACGCCGCTGCACTGGATGTCCAAACTGATACGCTACCGCGATACCGATCCGCATGTCATGAGCATCGCCGATCACCGCAAGGAACAGATCGCTCTGATGCAGGCGATGGCGGCCGATCCCGGCGGTCTGGCCCAGCTGCATGACGAACTGCGGGTGATGAGCGGGCCGAGCCTGCAACGGCTCCGCGCCTTCGGTCTGCTCTTTGAACGGCCCTTCGATCCCCGGCCAATCCTCGCCGGGCAGCTTCCTGCAGTGCCGGATCTCTCGCCGCAGGCCTTCGATGCAGCGTTGTTGCGCGGCAATCCGGATCTGGCATCGCTCGCGGAGACTTTCGATGCCTGACAGCCACCCCACCTGGGGCACCGTCTCCACCGTGCTCGAACCACCGCAGGTCCTGCTGGCCTTTGCCGCGCATCATTTGCAGGCCGGTGCGTCGGAAATTCACCTCTATCTCGATCAGCCGTGCCCACAGCTGCAGGAATGGGTCGCGGACAATCCGCGCGTGGTGATCACCCTGTGCGACGCCGCGTACTGGCGCCGCGAACATGGCCGCGACCGGCCTCCGGACTCGCGCTACAGGCAGATCCTCAATGCCGGCCATGCCTATGCCCGGACGCGCTGTGACTGGCTGGCGCATGTGGACGGCGATGAGTTTTTCATCCGTGTTCCGCAAATCCTCGCCTTCTTGCGATCCCGGCCTCAAACCGTCACCGCCGTCACCGTGCTCAATGCCGAGCTGGTGCAGCTGAGAGGGCGGCCGCCCAAGACAATCTTCGACGGGGTTTTCCGCAAGCCGTTTCCGCATGGCTATGACGCGGCGCAGCGCCGGGTCTATGGTGCCGGGGCGGATTTCCTTCTGCGCGGCCTGTCCGGTCATGCCATCGGCAAGACTTTCTTTCGCACCGGAGCGGGTCTTGTGCCTGACCTGCATGAACCGGCGCCGGTCGCGGAATGGCGGGACCGGACCAACCCGGCAAGGCACTGGTTTCCCCGGATCGGCCTGCTGCACGTCGACGGGTTCACCCGCACCCACTGGCAGGCCAAGCTCGCTTCGCGCGTGCAAAGGCTGCGGGGCACGGTGCTACACGGCCACAATCCCGCCCGCACCCGCCAAATCGAAATCTTTCTTCAAAGCGGACCGGAGGCCCCGGAGGTCGGTGCGCTCTATGACGCCACCCGCACGCTCACTCTCTGGCAGATCCTGCTCTTGCTGCGCTATCACAAACTGCTGCCGGCGCGGCTCCGCGTCAGCGATGCCCTGGCCAGCCAGTTTCCCGGTGTGGCGGTCGATCTCTCTCCGGCGGCCATCGACGCCGCCCATGCGTCGATGCATCGCAAGACCGCATGAAAAAACCCGGGCGCCGCCATGGCTCCCGGGTTTTCGCTGTCTCTTGTCTATCGGGGCAGTTGCAGCTTACGCCAGCGCGCTGTCGATGCCTTTGCACGCCTCGACAAGGCCCTTCACCGCGTCGACCGACTTGTCGAACATTTCCTGCTCTTCCTTGTTGAGCTTGATGTTCACGATCCTCTCGACGCCACCGGCGCCGATCACGGTCGGCACACCGACATACATGTCCTTCACGCCGATCTCGCCATCGCAGTAGGCGGCGCAGGGCAGAACACGCTTCTGATCCTTGAGGTAGGCCTCGGCCATCTCGATCGCGGAGGTCGCGGGCGCATAGAAGGCCGAGCCGGTCTTCAGCAGGCCAACGATCTCGGCGCCGCCATCACGGGTCCGCTGTACGATCGCGTCCAGCTTGTCCTGCGTGGTCCAGCCCATGTCCACGAGATCCGGCAGCGGGATGCCGCCAACGGTGGAATAGCGCACGCAGGGCACCATGGTGTCGCCATGACCGCCCAGCACGAAGGCCGTCACGTCCTTCATCGACACGTCGAATTCGAGCGACAGGAAGTGGCGGAAGCGGGCGCTGTCCAGAACGCCGGCCATGCCGCAGACCTTGTTCGCGGGCAGGCCCGAAAACTTCTGCAGCGCCCAGACCATCGCATCGAGCGGGTTGGTGATGCAGATCACGAAAGCGTCCGGTGCGTTCGCGGCAATGCCTTCGCCCACGGACTTCATGACCTTGAGGTTGATGCCCAGAAGGTCGTCGCGGCTCATGCCCGGCTTGCGCGGAACGCCCGCGGTCACGATGCAGACGTCCGCACCGGCGATGTCGGCATAATCCTGCGTCCCCTTCAGCTTGGCATCGAAGCCTTCGCTCGGACCCGACTCGGCGATGTCGAGCGCTTTGCCTTCCGGCGTGCCCTCTGAAATGTCGAACAAGACAATATCGCCGAGTTCTTTCATTGCGGCGAGGTGCGCGAGCGTGCCGCCGATCTGTCCTGCGCCGATGAGGGCGATCTTGGGTCTGGCCATGGATATCTCTCCAGTCCTTCGTGAAATTTGACGTTTGCCTAAGCCTTTAGGCCGCGCCGCGCAAGAGCGCTGCGCTGCGGCAGATGGCCTGATAGGGCTACCACTCACGATCCATTCGGGATAATGGCTGATTATTCGACAGCTTACGGGGGATTGTCTTTGGAGCTTTTCAGCCTCTCCGTCTTCGCCTTTACCATACCGGCGGTCATTTTCGCTGGGATTTCAAAGGGCGGGTTTGGCTCCGGCGTGGCCTTTGCCAGTGCGTCGATTCTGGCGCTGGTGCTCGATCCGGGCGTGGCGCTCGGGCTGATGCTGCCGCTCCTGATGCTGATCGACGTGAGCAGCCTGCCGGCGTATTGGCGCAAATGGGACTGGTCCGCGGCCAAGGTGCTGCTGATCGGCGGCATCCCCGGCACCCTCCTCGGTGCGCTCTTCTACGCCTGGGCCGATCCGGATGCGATCCGCCTGATCATCGGCCTTGTTGCCGTGCTCTTCGTGGCGTGGCAGGGGGCGCAGAAATCGGGTCTCATTCGTCTCGGGGCCACGAAGTTCGGCCAGAAGACCGGCCTCACCGCCGGTGTCGTTCTCGGGTTTACCAGTTTTGTCAGCCACGCGGGCGGTCCGGCGGCGGCGGTTTACCTGCTGGGGCAGGGGCTTCAGAAAACCACGTATCAGGCCACCACCGTGCTCGTTTTCTGGGCGGTAAACCTCTTCAAATCGGGGTTTTACGCCGGTATGGGCATTTTCACCAAGGAGACGCTCCTGATGGATCTCGCCCTCGCGCCTTTTGCCATCCTCGGCACATGGCTGGGCATCAAGGCGCACCACAAGGTGCCTGAGAGTGTCTTTTTCGCCATCACCTATGTGGCACTGACGATCACCGGCCTGAAATTGATCTGGGACGCGCTGACCTGATCCGCGCGTATGGTCCGCCGTCTTTGTCGCTATGCCTGTGGGGGAGCGCCCGTTGCGACGGGGGCGTCGCCCCCATACGGTTTTCACTCAAAAACCGTCTCCCCCCTTGGGGTCAAGCGTCGTCACCCTTGGGCGGCAGCGCCTCGGCAAGCTCTTCGAAGGCCTGGCCGCTGGCCACAAGGCAGGTCACGCCCTGGGCGGTGGTGACCGTGATGGTCCACGAACCGGTTTCCAGAGAGGCGTAGACTTCCATCATGTGGTTGTTGGCACCTAGGCCCATGGATTGGCGGGTCTCGCCGTATTTGTCCGCAAGGCGGGAAACCACCTTGTCGCGCGGTGCGCAATTCTGCGTGCCCTCCGCCTTGACCATGGTGGCGGCACCCAGAAGGAGTCCCGCGGAAAGCATCGTCAGTTTCACAAATTTATCCGTCATCGCTCTGACCTTTTTGGCTACTGCCCGGCGATGGTGCGGCTTTGCCGCTTGCCGGGGCGTTTGGACCCTCTCGTGGTTGTCGGGCGATCCCTTGTGCACCCGCGTCTTGCCGTTATTCGGCTTGGTCCAAATGTCCGCCTCAGCTTCCAAGAAAAGGTTAATGCGGCGCACGGTCCTTAGAATCTGACTCATTTCGCCCGGTCTCGCGGCAAAAATTCCTGCAATTCTGCGCTGCGGCACATTTCGCCTTGAACTTTCCGGTAAAAAATGCCCTTTCTCGCGCAACAATATTGCTCAGAGGACTCTCCCATGGACATGGCAGCCCGCCCGTATCGTTCCGTTCTGTACATTCCCGCCTCCAAGGAGCGGGCGCTGGAAAAGGCGCGCAGCTTGCCGGTCGACGCGATCATCTTCGACCTCGAAGATGCTGTCGCGCCGGGAGAAAAAACCGCCGCGCGGGACACGCTCAGGGCGGCGCTTGGCCAGTCTTACGGCAATCGCACGCGAATCGTCCGAATCAACGCGCTCGACACCGAATGGGGGGCTGAGGATGCGAAAGCAGCGGCGGCCATGGACTGCGACGCGATTTTGTTGCCCAAGGTCGAAAGTGCCGCACAGCTCGATGCCCTCGCCGCCCTGTGTGGGGACACGCCGCTCTGGGCGATGATGGAAACGCCCAAAGGCATGCTCGCCGCTGCCGAGATCGCGGCCCACCCCCGCCTCAAGGGCTTTGTCATGGGCACCAATGATCTGGCCAAGGAGCTCAATTCCCGCTTCCGCGCCGACCGTCTGCCCATGCTGCCCGGCATCGGCCTGTGCCTGCTCGCGGCCAAGGCGCATGGCGTGGTGATCGTCGATGGCGTTTATAACGCCTTCAAGGACGAGGACGGGCTGCGCGCCGAATGCGAGCAGGGCCGTGATCTCGGCATGGACGGCAAGACCCTGATCCACCCGGCCCAGATCGACGTGGCCAACACGGCCTTCGCCCCCTCCGATGCGGAAATCGACCTCGCCAAACGCCAGATCGAGGCGTTCGAAGACATCGTCGCGCAGGGCGGCGGCGTGGCCGTGGTTGACGGCAAGATCGTGGAAAACCTGCATGTCGAGACCGCGCGCAAGACCCTGGCCAAGGCCGAAGCCATTGCGGCCCTCGTCGAATAACGCCACGGTCCGCGCAGCACAGCAAAGGAGACAGCCATGCTGCTTTTGATTCTCGGCGTCGCGCTCTGGTGCGCGGCACATCTGTTCAAACGGGCCGCGCCCGGCGCGCGCGCGGGCATGGGCGACAAGGGCAGGGGCCTGGTCGCCGTCGCGATTGCCGCGTCGATCCTGCTGATGATTTTCGGCTATCGCATGGCCGATGGCACCTTCTTCTGGGGCCGCCATCCCGCGACCGTGGGGATCAACAACCTGCTCATGATCGCCGCGCTCTATTTCCTGTCCCCGGGGCCGAGAAAGGGCGCGCTCTTTCATAAAATGCGTCACCCGATGCTCACCGGCTTCCTGCTCTGGGCCGTGGCGCACCTCCTGGTCAACGGCGATACGCCCTCCTTCGTGCTTTTCGGCGGTCTCGGCCTTTGGGCCATCGTCGAGATGGTCGTCATCAACCGTGCCGAGCCGAACTGGACGCCTCCCGCCAAGGGCAGCATCAAGAAGGACGCGATCTTCCTTGTCGCCTCTGTCGTGCTGCTTGGGGTGATCGGCATGGTCCACACCTGGCTTGGCTACCCAACGTTTGGATAAGCATATGAAACTCTACCGCTTTCTCTCCGCCGATGACACCTCGGCCTTCTGCCACAAGGTGACCGCAGCGCTCAACAAGGGCTGGGCGCTGCATGGTGATCCGACCTATGCCTTTGATGCGGCCAACGGCGTGATGCGCTGTGGTCAGGCTGTGGTGAAGGACGCGCCGGGCGAATACACCCCCGACATCAAGCTGGGTGAGCAGTGATGGCCAAGACCAATCCCGGACGGTTCTTCGAAGATTACAGCATCGGCCAGATCCTCGACCACGCGGTGCCGCGCACGGTCTCGGGCGGTGAGCGGGCGCTCTATCATGCGCTCTATCCCGCCCGCCACGCGCTTTATTCCTCGGATCAGTTCGCCCAGGCCTGCGGCCTTCCGGCCTCGCCGATCGACGAGCTCGCCGCGTTTCACATCGTATTTGGCAAGACCGTCCCGGATGTCTCGCTCAACGCCGTGGCCAATCTGGGCTATGCCGAGGGGCGCTGGCGCCTGCCGGTCTATCCCGGCGACACCCTGCGGTCGACCTCCGAAGTCATTGGTCTGAAACAGAACTCGAACGGCAAGACCGGCGTGGTCTATGTCCGCACGCGCGGTCTCAATCAGCGCGACGACGTGGTCATGGAGTATGTCCGCTGGGTCATGGTCCGCAAGAACGACCTCGATGCAGCCGCGCCTGACACCGTGCTGCCGGAGCTGAAAAAGGCGCTCGCGCCGGAGGACCTGACGATCCCCGCAGGGCTCGATTTCTCCGACTACGACTTCACCCTCTCGGGCGAGCCGCACCGCTGGGGCGACTATGCGATCGGCGAAAAGATCGACCACGTCGATGGCGTGACGATCGAAGAGGCGGAGCACATGATCGCCACCCGCCTGTGGCAGAACACCGCCAAGGTGCACTTCGACCTGACCTTCCGCCCCGAGGGCCGGCTGATCTACGGCGGGCACGTCATCTCCATGGCGCGCGCGCTCTCGTTCAACGGTCTTGCCAACGCGCAGATGATCGTTGGGCTCAACGGCGGCGCCCATGCCAACCCCTGCTTTGCCGGGGACACGGTGAAGGCCTGGAGCGAAGTGCTGGACAAGGCCGAAACCGCCGCGCCCGGCGTCGGGGCCATCCGCCTGCGCCTCGTGGCGACAAAGGGTGGAGAGGCCTTCACCCTGCGCGGCGAGGACGGAAAATACGACAAATCCGTGCTGCTCGACCTCGACTACTGGGCGCTTTTGCCGCTCTGACACAAATCGCGGTCAGAAAAGAGTCACACTCCCGTTAACCTGCCGGTAAAATTTCGGCGGGGAAGAGATTCGTTTGCTCGACAAGGGGGCTTTCATCCATGCCGCATCACGCACTGCCAACCGCGCCCACCGAGGTTCTCAAAATTCCGGAACCCGATATGCCACGGGTCGTCCGGGCGCTGATCGACCATCGCAAATTGTCGCCGCTGATGCGCCGTATCAACGCTGACCTGGCATCTGGCGACCGTGAACTCCGGCAACAAAGCCGCAGCGCGCTGAGACGGCTGGGTTTTCCCGAGTAAAAAAATCAGACTTGGAATCAAGGGCATCTTTCTCAGGTTGCCCTTTTTTCATGCGCGGACTCAATTTGTGATCACACATTTTCCACTGTGATCACAAATTAATGGAAAACATCGGAATTGCGCCAAAAAACCGCGCTTGTTAGCGCTCATCCCTCGTGACTTGGGCTGCAAAAGCGTTACAACGCGTGGCAAGGGAACTCATTCAGGGATATCTCGCATGGCTGACGTCAACCGGGGCAATCGCCCGCTTTCGCCGCATCTGCAAATCTACCGTCCGCAGCTGAACTCCGCGACCTCCATCTTCATCCGCATCACCGGCAATGGCCTGATCGTGGCGTCGATGATGATCGTCTGGTGGCTGATCGCTGCCGCGACCTCGGAAAGCTACTTCAACCTGGCGAATGGCTTCATCACCTCCTGGTTCGGCGACATCGTGATGTTCCTCTCGCTCTGGGCGCTGTGGTTCCACACGCTTGGCGGCGTCCGGCACCTGATCTGGGACAATGCCAAGATGCTCGATCTCGACAGCGCCGAGAAACTCAGCTGGATCATGATCGGCGGCTCTGCCGTGCTGACGATCCTGACCGCCCTGATCGTATAAGGAGACCCGACACATGGCATTCCTGACCGACCGCAAACGCGCCGTAGGCATGGGCTCCGCCAAGAGCGGGACCGAACACCACTGGTCGATGAAGAAAAGCTCCGTTGCGCTGCTGATCCTGATCCCCTTCTTCGTCTTTACCTTCGGCTCCGCGCTGGGTGGCACCTACGAAGAGGTCATCGAATACTACAGCCATCCGTTCCCGGCGATCATCGCCGCGCTGACGCTGGCCGTGGGATTCAAGCACTTCAACGATGGCGCGCAGGTGATGATCGAGGACTACGTCCACGGCACCGCCGAGAAATACGCCATCATCGCGGTGACCGTCCTCAGTTATGGCTTGGCCGCCACGGGCATCTTTGCCATCGCGCGTCTGGCCATCTGACGCCCAACCGGAATTCACGGAGGGGTAACCCGAAGCGGGTATGACCCTCCCCAAGCACAGGTAAAACACAATGGCTGCATACGAATACGAGACGCATGACTATGACGTCGTGGTCGTCGGTGCCGGCGGCGCTGGTCTGCGCGCCACGCTCGGCATGGCCGAGCAGGGGCTCAAGACCGCCTGCGTGACCAAGGTCTTTCCAACCCGTTCGCATACCGTCGCGGCACAGGGTGGCATCGCCGCCTCGCTCTCCAACATGGGCCCCGACAGCTGGCAGTGGCACATGTATGACACCGTGAAGGGCTCCGACTGGCTCGGCGATACCGACGCGATGGAATACCTCGCGCGCTCCGCGCCCGCCGCCGTTTATGAGCTTGAGCATTACGGCGTGCCGTTCTCGCGCACCGAAGAGGGCAAGATCTATCAACGTCCCTTCGGCGGCCACACCACCGAATACGGTGAAGGTCCCCCCGTGCAGCGCACCTGCGCCGCCGCCGACCGCACCGGCCACGCCATCCTGCACACGCTCTATGGCCAGTCGCTGAAGAACAACGCCGAGTTCTACATCGAGTACTTCGCCATCGACCTGCTGATGGAAAACGGCGAATGCAAGGGCGTGCTGTGCTGGAAGCTCGATGACGGCACCATGCACGTCTTCAACGCCAAGATGGTCGTTCTGGCCACCGGTGGCTATGGTCGCGCCTATTTCTCCGCCACCTCCGCGCACACCTGCACCGGGGACGGCGGCGGCATGGTCGCCCGCGCCGGGCTGCCGCTGCAGGACATGGAGTTCGTTCAGTTCCACCCCACCGGCATCTACGGCTCCGGCTGCCTGATCACCGAGGGCGCGCGCGGTGAGGGCGGCTATCTGACCAACTCCGAAGGCGAGCGCTTCATGGAACGCTACGCCCCGACCTACAAGGACCTCGCCCCGCGCGATTACGTCTCGCGCTCCATGACCATGGAAATCCGCGAGGGCCGCGGCGTTGGCGAGGAGGGGGATCACATCCACCTCAACCTCAGCCACCTCCCCGCCGAAGCGCTGGCCGAACGTCTGCCCGGTATCTCCGAATCCGCCAAGATCTTCGCCGGTGTCGACGTCACCAAGGAGCCGATCCCGGTTCTGCCCACGGTGCACTACAACATGGGCGGCATCCCGACCAACTACTGGGGCGAGGTGCTCAACCCATCCAAGGACGACCCGCAGGCCATCGTGCCGGGCCTCATGGCCGTGGGTGAGGCGGGCTGCGCCTCCGTGCACGGGGCCAACCGCCTCGGCTCCAACAGCCTGATCGACCTCGTGGTCTTTGGCCGTGCCGCTGCCATTCGTGCCGGCAAGGTGGTGAACCCGGAGACCGCAACGCCCAAGGCGCCGGTGTCCGAGATCGACAAGGCCTTCGACCGCTTCGACGGTCTGCGCAATGCTACCGGCGGCACCCCGACCGCCGAGCTGCGCCTTGACATGCAGAAGACCATGCAGCGCGACGCCGCCGTCTTCCGCACCGGCAAGACCATGGCCGAGGGTGTGGAGGCGATGACCGAAATCGCGGGCAAACTCTCCGATCTCAAGGTCACCGACCGCAGCCTCGTGTGGAACTCCGACCTGATGGAGACGCTGGAGCTGACCAACCTCATGCCCAATGCGCTCGCCACCATCGTCGGCGCAGAGGCCCGCAAAGAAAGTCGTGGCGCCCACGCGCATGAGGACTACACTGATCGGGACGATGAAAACTGGCGCGTGCACACCATTGCCCGCGTCGATGGCAATGCGGTCAACCTCAGCTATCGCCCCGTCATCACCGATCCTCTGACAACCGAGGACGAAGGCGGCATCGAGTTGAAGAAGATCGCTCCCAAAGCGAGGACTTTCTGATGCGCACGCCCCTTCTTCTCTCCGCCGCCATGGCCGCTTTCACCGGCGCGTTCCTGTCCACGGCCGCGCTTGCGGATGACACCTCGGCGGAATCGGAGCAGGGGCAGCGCGACATTCTCGTGGCCTGCAATGATCGCCTCTTCGGGGTGCCGCATGGCGGGCAGGAGATCGTGATGGAAACCACATGGCGCAACAACATGCCCATGGTCCGCGTGATCGAGGGCGGTGCCCGCACCGGGCATGAGGCCTACGAGGTCAACGCCTGCGCGGCGCGCCATCTCGGCCTGAGTGCCGTGACACGCGGGGCCGGGGGCATGAGCGTCGGCGGCTGCTATCCCGGCGCGCCGAAAATGATCCGGGGCACGCTCTATTGCTTCAATTGACATGGCATAAGGCCGCTCTGGCCTCGGCGCTCCTCCTCGCCGCCTGCACCCCGCAGGCGCAGGATCAGATCGCCCGGGAGGCCGCCCGCTCCACAGTCACCCGCGTGGTGACGGACCGTTTCCCCGGCGTGCCGGTGGAGCCGACGATCAACTGCGTCATCGACAACGCCACCGCCGTGCAGATTCGCGCGCTGGCCATCGACACTGTCGGTGGGCCGACCCAGTCGAGCATCGAGATCGTGACCCAGATCGTCTCGAAGCCCGAGGCCCTCACCTGCCTGGCGGCCCAAGGCCTGCCGGCGCTGCTTCGATAGGCCCGCCATGCAGGAGCAATGGGAAGTCGGTGACAGAACTGAGGCGGGAGACCCGATTATCCTGGGCACACCGCGGCAATCGACCTGGGAAGCGCCGGAAACTCACGCCGAGAACATCGAGATCATCGAAGCATTTCTCGAACCGATTTTTGGCACCGGGCCGACCGTCTTTCATGAGATACTCTCGGACAAGATTCACCTCGACGTCCTCGTTTACCCGCCGACCGATACCCGCGACGACTACATCTATGTGACCTGCGGAATGAGTGACTTGCCGATGGCGCTGCCAGAGGGGGTTCCGCCGTTGGAGTTCGCGCGGGCCGAACTCATGCTGGCCCTTCCGCGGGACTGGGGAGACCGTATTGCCGCACTGGAAACGACCACACCGGAGGGAGACCCCGATGATGTGTTCTGGCCTGTTGGTGCAATGAAATGGTTGGCCCGCTACCCGCATCTTGCCCGGACCTTTCTCGCTCCGGGACATTCCCTGGATCATGGCGGTGCGTTTTCCGAGAGCACACGCTTCAACGGCTTCATGCTGACAGTCAGCAGCCTGCTGCCGAGCGACCGCGAACTCCCGGTGTTGTCCACCGGAGAAGTCCTGAATTTCTACGGCGTCGTTTACCTTTATCCGGAGGAGATGGAGCTGAAGACGAAAAAGGGCGCGGAAGTCCTGTTTGATCGCCTCTCTGCGCAGGGCTCTCCCGAGCGACTGACCCTCACGCGACCGTCCGTCGTGAGCAAAAACCCGATCCTTCGCCTTTTGAAAGGAGACTGAACCATGGTTCAATTCACTCTGCCGAAAAACTCCAAGATCCGCACGGGCAAGACCTGGCCCAAGCCGGACGGCGCCAAGAATGTGCGCAAGTTCCAGATCTACCGCTGGTCGCCCGATGATGGCGAAAACCCCCGTGTCGACAGCTACTTTCTCGACATGGACAAATGCGGGCCAATGGTTCTCGACGCGCTGATCAAGATCAAGAACGAGATCGACCCGACGCTGACCTTCCGCCGCTCCTGCCGCGAGGGCATTTGCGGCTCCTGTGCGATGAACATCGACGGGATCAACACGCTGGCCTGCATCTACGGCCTCGACGAGATCGCGGGCGATGTGGTAAAGATTTACCCGCTGCCGCACATGCCGGTGGTCCGGGACCTGATCCCCGACCTGACGCACTTCTATGCGCAGCACGCCTCGATCATGCCCTGGCTGGAGACCAAGACCAACCGCCCGGCCAAGGAGTGGAAGCAGTCCATCGAGGATCGCAAGAAACTCGACGGCCTCTATGAATGCGTGATGTGCGCGTCCTGCTCGACATCCTGCCCGTCCTACTGGTGGAACGGCGATCGCTACCTCGGCCCGGCCGCGTTGCTGCACGCCTACCGCTGGATCATCGACAGCCGCGACGAGGCCACGGGCGAACGTCTGGACGATCTCGAAGATCCGTTCAAACTCTACCGCTGCCACACCATCATGAACTGCGCCCGCACCTGCCCGAAGGGGTTGAACCCGGCGCTGGCGATTGCGGAAATCAAGAAGATGATGGTCGACCGCGCGGTCTGACCGTCTCACAACCGCAGACAGCCAAAAGGGCCGGATCACTCCGGCCCTTCGCGTTTCTGTCTCGACGGCGTCTCAGCTCTTGCGACGGCGCGCGGCCACCAGGCCGCCAAGCCCTGCAATCAGCATCCAGCCCGCCGCGGGAAGCGGCACCTGGCCCGGGTTCGGGTTGCCCGGTCCGGCCCCGTCCGTCGTCAGCACCGACTTGGACAGCGACACCAGCCAGCCGCCGGAAAGCACGTCGATGTTCATACGCACACTGAGCCCTGCAGCAATATCGTCGAGCAACGCGCCGCCCCCTGCGCTCACCAGATCGAAGGAGGAGAAGGAAAACGCGTTGTTCGCCCCCGCCAGCGAGCCAAGCGTGATCCACGAGCCGCTCAAAGCGTCATAAGCCTCGATCACATCGTCTTCACAGACCGTAAACCCACAGGGGGTTTCATCGACGTCATAGGCGCTGATGTTCAGGCTGGCGGTGGTGAACGGCGAGCCAATCGCACCGTGGGTCCATCCCCAATCCTCGGTGGAACCGCGATAGTACGGGGACGATGTCTGCTGGCCGAGTGTCGGTACGAAATAGGTGCCCGCCTGGCCGGTCCCGGCATCGACGGTATTGATAACAGCGGCCTGCACTGCGGACCCGATGGCCAAAGCGGAACAAACAAGCAATCCAGTCTTGAGAATTTTCATTATAGAACTCCGATCAAGAATAAACACATGTCGAAGGCCGAAAAAAAAGGGCCCTGACAAAGACAGGGTGGGTGCCTGCTTGCCCATGCGTCAATCACAGGGATGTCGAATTCACGATAGAGCGGCAATTATATGCGATAGATCAGCGATAGGTTGCATAATCGGCGGTCAAGCCCCCGGCTCATTCGGCCAGAACCCGCTCCGTGACGCAGCAACTAGCGCGCCTCAGACCGATTCTCCGCTGGCTGCAGAGCCCAGATTGCCTTGACCCAACGACAGTTGCACTCTCCGCAGACCGAACATGCGCATTCATGGGGTGCGCCACGGGCCGAACAGGCCTAATCTTTTTCCAGGGAGGAGACGCCAGTGACGTGAAAGGCATCTCCGATGAATGAGCAGCAGAGCAACCCGCAATCCAAGTCCGCAGCCGCAGCGCTCGAAGCGTTGGAACAGGCTTGGGCCTATTTTACCCCCGAACCGCGCAAGGCGGGCAACAGCCCGGTCTACGAAGACATCCCGCTCGCCGCGTGATCCGGCCACCCTGCGCCGCCCTGCCAAACCGGCAGGGCGCGTCAGGCCAAGCCCGCACAGAGGCGACGCCCAAACTCACGCGCCAGACCTTGCCAAGCCGCCCCGGCATGCATAACGCTGAAGGCATGTTCATCGTCGTCGGTCTCATCATCGCCTTCATTCTCGTCGCGCTGTTTTCGAACCGCGCAACCCGGCAATGCCGCTGGCGCGAATACAGAAGCGAGACGGACAGCCGCTGGACCTGCATCACCTGTGGCCAGCAAACACGCGGTCCCCAGCGCAAGGCGCCCCAAACCTGCTTGAATCCGGACGCGCCGTGATGACGCGGATCAGCTTCCTCTGCCCGCCGGAACTCGACGGCCTCATTCCACCGCCCATGCCCGCAGGCCGACTCCTGCCGGAGTGGTTTTGGACCATGCCGCGCGCCATGGGGGTCCACCTCCCGGCCAGCACGATCCGGGCCTGCCTCCCGGTCACGGACATCATGACCCTCGGCTGGCTGCTTCGGCTGCCCTGCGACATCCGCATGATGCGCGATCCTGCCACTGGCCAAATGACCTTCCAATGGGATCAGAGCGGCCCGATCACGCCGCTGGCCTTGCACCACCCGTCGCAGATCGGCGCCGACCGCCCGCCTTTCCGTGGCAAGCAACCCATGAAATTCATCAATCCTTGGCGCGTGGTCCTGCCTTCGGGCTGGTCCGCCCTGTTTGTGCAGCCGGCCAATCACTTCGATCTGCCGTTCAAAACCTTCGAAGCGTCGGTCGATTGTGATGCGCTCGACGTACCGGTCAACATCCCGTTCCTCTGGACGGATGATGCGCCGGAATACAACCTTCCCGCCGGAACTCCCATCGTGCAGGTTGTCCCGTACCAGCGGGCCGCGATGACGCTGACCGGGGAGATCCGCGCCGAAACACCGCAGGAAGCAGAGGCCCGTGCAACGGCCAAACACCGCAAGCACAGCGAAGAGTCCGTCTACGTTCGCGAATGGCGCCGCCGCCACGAACGTATGGACCCGCCGGATCGCTAAGCTCCGCATCGGATTTCATGCTTGAAGACCCGACAGATCAATGCCGGCTGTAGGCGCCATTTTGAGTATTTAAAAAGAGAAGAAGACAGAACCCGCGCGCATCCGGTCCAAAGTCCACCCCGCCATCCCGGCCGGAGAAGGCAGGGGACGGCGGGGCTTCTCCTCTTGCGGTCATCGGCTCTCCAGCCTGTACCGCACAGCCAAAATCCCTCAACTGTGGTTAAATCGGCGTTAAAATTGCTCCACTGCGCTTCTTCTCTTTCTAAATACTCCAAAAATCCCGGGGTTGCATCGCGCCGCGCTCTGGACAGCGCCGCGGCGTCGGGTTTTACCTGCGTCATTCAAAGGAGGGCCAATGACCAAATCCCCGCCTGACGCCGACGTGCGCCGCGCTATTTCGCCGGTGATCTGCTATCCCGTCGAAACCCTGCCGAAACCGGATCTTGGCCTTTACGCAACGGCGTTTCGAACGGCAGAGGTCACGCAAACTCACATTGCGGCCCCGCGCGAGGCCTGCGCATTCGAGGTCGCGCGGGGGCAGTTCTTTCGGATCTCCTGCACGGAGGGGGCGCAGGTTGGCGATCTCAACCTCTGGAACGCGCATGACCTGACCGAGCGCTTCTACTCCGGCAAGACCCGCGCCCTGCACGGCACGCACGTCAGCACCGGCGACCGGCTCTGGTCGAGCTTCCCGGCGCTGCGTCCCATGGCCACCATCGTGGAGGACAGCCTCGACTGGTACGGCATCGATCCACATGGCGGTTCTGTGCATGATGTGATCGGTACGCGCTGCGATCCCTACACGAACCACCTCTTGTCCGGTGGCCAATATCATCATTGCTGCCACTCTAATCTCACGCGTGCCCTAGCGCAGGCTAGGGGGCTGTCCCGGACGGAAGCAGAGCCATTTGTGCATGATGTGCTCAACGTCTTCATGTGTACCGGGTTCACCCGCGACACGGGCGCGTATTTCATGAAGGCAAGTCCTGTGCGTCCCGGCGATCATTTGACGTTTCTTGCCGAGATTGACGTGCTCGGTGCGATCAGCGCGTGCCCCGGCGGTGATTGCAGCACCAAACACAGCTCGGACCTCGCCCCCTGCCATCCGCTGCGCATTGACATCCTGACACCCGCGCCGGGCGCATTGGGCGATTGGCAAAGCCCGCCCTGCAACGGCTATGACCGGAGCCACGGTCGGTAGGGCGGACTTCTCCGCCCCCCACGGCGAAACCACGGCACAAAACAACCCGCCCGCGGCGATCAGGCGCGCGGGCGGGTCATGTCTTCCTCGCGAGGCCTTTCAGGCGAAGGCCGCTTCCAGCGCGATCTCCACCATCTCGCCAAATGACCGCTCCCGCTCTTCGGAGGGCAGCGCGGCATGGGTGAGCAAGTGATCCGAGACGGTCAAGACCGCGAGAGCCCGGACGCCATGGCGCGCAGCAAGATTGTAAAGCTCCGCCGCCTCCATTTCGACGCCCAATATGCCATGGCGGGTCATCTGCTCGTTCAGATCCGGACGTTCATCGTAAAAGACATCCGACGAATAAATCCCGCCAACGTGGTGAGTGATGCCACGATGTTCGGCGATTTCTGCGGCATTGCGCAACAGCCCGTAATCCGCACAGGGCGCGAAATTCAATTCCTTGAAAATCCCGCGCGACGGCGTCGACAGCGAAGAGGCGGTCATTGCCAGAATGACATCGCGGATCCCGACGCTCTGCTGCATCGCGCCGCAGGAGCCAATCCGGATCAGTGTTTTCGCGCCGTAATCGCGGATCAGCTCATTGGCATAGATCGACAGGCTCGGCATCCCCATGCCAGAGCCGTGAATCGTCACCGGATTGCCTTTGTACGTCCCGGTAAAGCCGAGCATGCCGCGCACGCGATTGACGCAGACCACATCATCGAGAAAGGTCTGCGCCGCCCATTCGGCCCGCAACGGGTCGCCCGGCAGAAGGACGGTTTCCGCGATCTGACCGGGATTTGCGCCAATATGAACCGTCATGTCAAATCCGGATCAAAGGCTGAGATCATCAAGCGATTTGCCGGCCTGAAGCGCTTCGATCACCCAATTGGGTTTGCGCCCACGGCCGGTCCAGGTCTGGGACGGATCGGCGGGATTGGCGTATTTCGCCACCCCTTTGGACCCCTTGGTTCCCGCGCCGAGAACCTCATCCAGCGAATAGCCGTATTCCTTGGCCGCATTTTCCGCCGCGCGCTTTGCTTTTGCGCGATTGCGGGCATCAACGGATTTCAGAGCTTTTTGCGCATCCTTGATAAGCGTTTGCAGCTCATCGCGGGACAGTGTTTCAAGGTCAATAGTCATTGTGTCTCTCCATCGTGTGATCCGACAAATAAAAACTACAGGAGAATTAACAAGGTACGTTTTGTGTCAAAAGGTTAATGAGTCTTGAGAGGCCGCGTAATTTGACGCTGATTAGCAAAAAGCCGCTCACCAATTAAGGGAGCGGCTTTCAATGGCATCAGTTCACGGTTGCGAATTACTGTGCGGCCACGGCTTTCGGATCAGCAAGAGTGACCACGTCGCGCATGATGGCATTCAATTCGAAGTCTTTCGGCGTGTATACCTTCGCCACGCCCATGGCCAGCAGACGCCGCGCGTCCTCCTCCGGAATAATTCCGCCGACAACAACCGGGATATCGAGACTCTCCGCGCGCAGGCGTTTCATCACGTCCTCCAGCAGCGGAATATGACTGCCGGACAGGATCGACAGGCCGATCACATGGGCGCCCTCCTTGGCCGCCTCCACGATCTGCTCCGGGGTCAGGCGGATGCCTTCATAGTCGATCTCCATGCCGCAATCCCGCGCGCGGAAGGCGATTTGCTCGGCGCCGTTGGAATGCCCGTCCAGACCGGGCTTGCCGACAAGGAAGCGCAACCGGCGGCCAAGCCGGTCCGACACGGCGTTGACCATGTCGCGCAGCTCATCGAGCCCTTCGGTCTTGTTCGACATGGCCTTGGACACGCCCGTGGGCCCACGATATTCGCCATGCACGCTGCGCATTTCCCCGGCCCATTCCCCGGTCGTCACCCCCGCCCTGGCGCAGGCAATGGAGGCGGGCATGATGTTCTCTTTCGTCCGGGCCGCCTCGCGCAGCGCCGACAGCGCGCTGCGCACCGCGGCCTCGTCGCGCTCGTTGCGCCAGGCGTTCAGCCGCGCCACCTGCTCCTGCTCAACCGCCGGGTCGACGACCATGATCCCGCCGTCTTCCCCGACCAGCGGCGACGGCTCGCCCTCGGTCCAGCGGTTCACGCCGACGACAACCGTTTCATTGCGTTCGATCCGGTTCAGCCGCTCCGCATTCGAATCCACGAGGCGGCCCTTCATATAGTCAATCGCCCCGATTGCGCCGCTCATGCTGTCGATATTGGCCAATTCCGCGCGCGCCCCCGCTTTCAGCGCCTCGACCTTGCGATCCACCGCCGGGTTATTTTCGAACAGATCGTCGTATTCCAGCAGGTCCGTCTCATAGGCCAGGATCTGCTGCATCCGCATTGACCATTGCTGATCCCAGGGACGGGGCAGACCGAGCGCTTCATTCCAGGCCGGCAATTGCACCGCTCGCGCCCGGGCTTTCTTCGACAGGGTCACGGCCAGCATTTCGATCAGGATGCGATAGACATTGTTCTCCGGCTGCTGTTCGGTCAGGCCAAGCGAATTGACCTGCACACCATAGCGAAACCGCCGGAACCTGGCATCCTGCACGCCATAGCGCTGCAGCAGGATCTCATCCCACAGATCGACGAAGGCGCGCATCTTGCACATTTCGGTCACGAACCGAATGCCTGCATTCACAAAGAAGGAAATCCGGCCGCACAGCGCGGGGAAATCCTCCTCCGCCACGCGCGGCTTCAATTCGTCCAGAACCGCAATGGCCGTGGCCAGCGCAAAGGAAAGCTCCTGCTCCGGCGTCGCGCCCGCTTCCTGCAGGTGGTAGGAACACACGTTCATCGGGTTCCATTTCGGCACGGTGTGATAGCAGTATTCCGCCACGTCTCCGATCATCTTCAGACTCGGTTTCGGCGGGCAGATATAAGTTCCGCGCGACAGGTATTCCTTGATCAGGTCATTCTGCACCGTGCCTTGCAATTTCGACACATCCGCACCCTGCTCCTCGGCCACGGCAATATAAAGGGACAGCAGCCAGGGCGCGGTCGCATTGATCGTCATCGAGGTGTTCATCTGTTCCAGCGGAATGTCCTGAAACAGCGTGCGCATATCGCCGAGGTGACAGACCGGAACACCGACTTTGCCAACCTCGCCGCGGCTCAGGATATGGTCGCTGTCATAGCCCGTCTGCGTCGGCAGATCGAAGGCCACGGAGAGGCCGGTCTGCCCCTTTGACAAATTCGCGCGATAGAGCGCATTGGATTTCTCGGCGGTCGAATGCCCGGCATAGGTGCGGATCAGCCACGGCTTGTCCTTGGGGGTCTCGGCGGGTTTGGGTTCGGTCATCGGGGCCTCCGTAAGGCAGGGATATCACGGCAATCATATTGCGTTCAGTGGTTGTTATACGAAAGATTATGACCCTGTCAATTCGCCGCGTCGCAGCGATCAACACAGGATACCGCAGTTGCAGCATTTTCGGGAGCGGTGAAGCCATGGCCAAGAGGGCAGGGCCGAATTTTGTACCAAACCGGGCGAATTTTGTACCGAATCCGCAGCGCGCGATGGGGTAACCCTGTGGCTTGCGCCGTGACGCAACGAAATTACCGGGAAAACCGGGGAAGCGGGTGGAGTTTGGTACGATTCGCGCGGAGTTTTGTACAAAACGTGGCTCTTGCCTGCCGTTGCCTGCCCTGCGAGGCTCCTTAACCATGACGCAAACGGTGACGCTCCCGCTCTGGCTTTTCGCTCTCATTCTGCTCTTTGCGGGGGTAACCTTTGCGTCGCACTTTCTCTTCCCGTCTGTTCGTTGGTTTTTCCGCCGCCGGATGGAGCGCGCCGTGGCGCGGATCAACACCCGCCTGCAGCGGCCGATCCAGCCGTTCAAATTGCTCCGGCGCTACGATTTGATCCAGAGGTTGTGCTATGATCCGGAGGTGACACAAGCCATTGTGGCTTACGCGCGGGCCCACGGTGTCCGCGAGGACGTCGCCTTCGAGCGCGCGCGGCGCTATGCGCGGGAAATCGTGCCGTCGTTTTCCGCTCTTGCCTACTTTGGCTGGGGGGTGCGCGGCGCACGGTTCCTCTCCACGGCGCTCTACCGGGTGCGCCTTGGACATGCCGATCCCGAAGCGCTCGCCGGAATCGATCATGAAGCGGCAGTAATTTTCGTTATGAATCATCGCTCTAACATGGATTACGTCCTGGTGACCCACCTCGCCGCCGACCGGACAACGCTGTCCTATGCGGTGGGGGAGTGGGCGCAGGTCTGGCCGCTGTCGCGGCTGATCCGTTCCATGGGGGCCTACTTCATCCGCCGCCGCTCCCGCGACGCGCTCTACCGCAAGGTCTTGCGGCGCTATGTGCAGATGGCCACAAGCGGTGGTGTCACGCAGGCCATCTTCCCTGAAGGCGGGCTCAGCCTTGACGGTGCCCTTCGCACGCCCAAGCTGGGCCTTCTGAGCTATATTCTCGAAGATCTGGACCTTCAGGCACGGGACGTCGTCTTTGTTCCTGTGGCGTTGAACTATGATCGGATCCTGGAAGACACTGTTCTGATTCAAAAGGATAAATCGGGATCAGATCGCTTTGGCGCCTCGATCGGCGTGGTGGCCTGGGCGGTGCTGAGGCAGATCTGGCTGCGGCTCACTGGCCGCTTTCATCGTTTCGGCTATGCCGCTGTCAGTTTCGGCACCCCGCTCTCACTCCGCGCCAATCCGGAAATTTCCGATGATCCGGAAGCACTTAGCAGTCTATTGATGGCGCAGATCGCGACCATCGTGCCGGTGCTTCCGGTGCCGCTGGTCAGTCATCTTCTGTTGATCGGCCCTCACAGCCGCGCGGAGTTGGAGATCGCTTTTGGCAAGGCTCTGAAAACATTGGAACATAGCCATGTTCATCTGCCGCGCGGCAACCGCGATTACGCCGTTGAAACCGGCCTGCGCGCGCTGCTCGAACGCGGCATCGCCATTGAAAAGGCGGGCACCTTCCACCTCGTTCCCGAAAAGGCCGAGATCGCAAAATTCTACGCAAATTCAATCAAACATCTTCTGCAAGCCAAGGAGACTTGAGGATTTATGCGAGCGCAGCAGAAATTCTGCGACTGCTCGGTTATAAAATTACAAAAAGCAACTTCTTTACGTTGCAATGTTGCGCGACCCCGCGTATTCAAGGCCTCAGGCCACGATTCTGCGCTGCAGAGGCAAAAGGTTAACAAACGGATACACAGGAGGCCGCCATGGCACTTGATCTGCAAACGGGGATCGCCCAATACGACGCGCCGGAAAAAGAGCTCTATGAAGTTGGCGAGATGCCGCCTTTGGGCTTTGTTCCCAAGAAGATGTACGCTTGGAACATCCGCCGCGAACGCCACGGCGATCCGGATACATCGTTCCAGCAGGAAGTCGTCGACACCTGGGAGATCGACAGTCACGAAGTGCTGGTTCTCGTGATGGCCGCAGGCGTCAACTATAACGGTGTCTGGGCCGGCAAAGGCGTTCCGATCAGCCCCTTTGACGTGCATGGCCAAGAGTACCACATCGCCGGCTCCGACGCCTCCGGGATCGTCTGGAAAGTGGGCGACAAGGTGAAGACTTGGAAGGTCGGCGACGAGGTTGTTATCCATTGTAATCAAGACGATGGCGACGATGAAGAGTGCAATGGCGGCGATCCGATGTTCTCGCCCACCCAGCGCATCTGGGGCTATGAGACCGGCGACGGATCCTTTGCCCAGTTCACCCGCGTGCAGGCGCAGCAGCTCATGCCACGCCCCAAGCATCTGACCTGGGAAGAGGCGGCGTGCTACACGTTGACGCTGGCCACTGCCTACCGCATGCTCTTCGGGCACCACCCGCATGAGCTCAAGCCCGGCCAGAACGTTCTGGTCTGGGGCGCCTCGGGCGGCCTCGGCTCTTATGCCATCCAGCTTGCCAACACGGCCGGGGCCAACGCCATCGGCGTGATCTCCGACGAATCAAAGCGTCAGTTCGTGATGGACCAGGGCGCCAAGGGCGTCATCAATCGCAAGGATTTCAACTGCTGGGGTCAGCTGCCTACGGTCAACACGCCGGAATACAACGACTGGCTCAAGGAAGCCCGCAAGTTCGGCAAGGCAATCTGGGATATCACCGGCAAGGGCGTCAGCGTCGACATGGTCTTCGAGCACCCCGGCGAAGCCACGTTCCCGGTTTCGACATTGGTCGTGAAAAAGGGCGGTATCGTCGTGATTTGCGCGGGCACCTCGGGGTTCAATTGCACGTTTGACGTGCGCTACATGTGGATGCACCAGAAGCGCTTGCAGGGCTCGCATTTCGCCAACCTCAAGCAAGCCGCCTCCGCGAACCGGCTGATGATCGACCGTCGCCTCGATCCGTGCATGTCCGAGGTGTTTCCATGGGCTGAAATCCCGGACGCCCACATGAAGATGCTGCGCAATGAGCACAAGCCCGGCAACATGGCCGTGCTGGTTCAATCGCCCCGCGCCGGGCTGCGCACGTTCGAGGATGCGCTGGAAGCGGGCAAGTAAACCGATTCCCTTTTTGTCCCAACGCCCGCGAATCGCCTGCCCGGCCTTCGCGGGCGTTTTGCGTTTTGGGGCGTCCTCGGGAAAACAATGACTTGAAAACCGCCCCCTCGCAGTTTTTGGGGAGGAGTTTTTCGCGAATACTAACGGAAACGACCTCATGCTAGAGTTGTTTTAACGCTTCATTAACCACCTGAAAGTGAGACTCTCCATGGGACATGATTGGATACTCGACGTTCTGACCGACCTTGAAACATTCGCACGTGCGAACGGGCTTCCTACGCTCGCCACACAGCTGGATGAAGCGCATTTGATTGCGCAGGCCGAGTTGGCGTCCCGGGTTGAGGGGACAAAAGGTGGTATTTGCGGAAACCGTACCGCAGTTGGAAAAACTGATGGAGAATTTAGAGTCCGCGGGCTCTCTTGATGATCTGCAAGGGGTCATTGAGACCCTGCGCGATGCTTTCGGTGTGGATCATCTGATCTATCACTGGGTCAACAGTAATGGGGATCAATATGGCTGTGGCACCTATGACATGGTCTGGGTCGAACGGTACATCGCCAATGGCTATCTGCGCATCGATCCGGTCATCGTCGGCTGCTATCAGCAGTTCCATCCTGTGGACTGGAAGCAACTGGACTGGTCAAGCAAGGCGGCGCGGGCATTCATGCAGGATGCCATCGTCCATGGGGTTGGAAACCAAGGCTATTCCATCCCGATCCGGGGGCCGAACGGGCAATTCGCCCATTTCACCCTCAGCCACAACTGCAGCGACGAAGAATGGGAGGTATTTACCAAGAAACACCGCCGTGACCTGATCCTGATCGCGCATTCGTTCAATCAAAAGGCGCTGGAATTCGAGCCAGGGCGCAAGCCCGAAGCGTCCCAGCCCCTGTCCCCCCGCGAGATCGAGGCCATGACCCTGCTGGCCAGCGGATACAATCGGGCGCAAGCGGCGGATTCCCTGTCGATTTCCGAGCATACACTCCGCGTTTATGTCGAAAGCGCGCGTCACAAACTTGGCGCGATGAACACCACCCACGCAGTGGCCCGCGCGCTGAGCCGGGGCTTGATCGTTGTATAATTGTTAAGCTGGGTAAAGACCTGCTTACCAAGCCGTGCGCCGTGGTGAAACGTCGTTAACCACGGCGACGCAAATTCTCCTCATCGACGATCTTTCGTTCAGGGGAAAAAGACAATGATCCGTTACGTTTATGCCGAAGACCTCCACAAGTTTCCGCGCCTGGCCCGTACCATGTTTCAGGACCGCGCGGCGCAGTTCAAATCCCGTCACGACTGGGATGTCAGCGTCGATGAGGACGGTCTGGAGCGCGATGAGTACGACCATCAGAACCCGCTCTACATCATCTGGCAAAACGCCGATGGCACGCACGGCGGCTCTTTGCGGTTGATGCCGACGATGGGGCCGACCATGGTCAACGATCATTTTACGCATCTGACCGATGGCGTGACGATCCAATCGCCGCTGATCTGGGAATGCACCCGCTTCTGCCTTGCGCCGGGCGCCCGCGCCGGTGTGGCCGCAGCGCTGATGCTGGCCGGCGGTCATGTTATGGAGGAGTTCGGCGTCGAGCACTTCGTCGGCGTGATTTTTGCCCATATGGTTCGCGTGTTCCGCCGCATCGGTTCGTGCCCCGAAGTTCTTGGCACCGTCGGCGAAGGCCGTGAGGCGATCAGCGTCGGTCTGTGGGAGTTCACTGACGAGACACAGCGCGCCGTGGCCAAGAGCGCCGGAATTTCGATCGACCTGTCCAAGCGCTGGTTCGAGCTGTCCTTTGGCACCCCGATGCGCACCGAGGAACTCGCCGCCGCCTGACGCCAAATCCCGGGCCGGATCCGGGGTGCTTTTGCTGGCGCCCGTCCGGCCCCGAGGGTAATGTGCGCCCATGAACGCGCCAGCCCTTATTCTCTCCGACGATCAGGCCCATGCTTATGACCAGGTGACCACGCTTTTGCGCGGCGCCGGGGTGGATTTGGTCGAAGGAACATGCCAGCCGGCACAGGAAGGTCGTCAGCGCGTGATGGCTCTGATGGGAAAGGCGGGCAGCGGCAAGACGCTGCTTCTGGCAGAATTGGTCAAGGCGCTTGAGGCCACGGGCGTCGAGATCGTGTCCGGCGATTTCGAAAGCAAACGCCGCAAGGAGCGCCGCACGCTCGCTGTCCTCGCGCCCACCAACAAGGCCGCCAGCGTTCTGCGCATGCGCGGCGTTCCGGCCACGACAATTCACCGTATCATTTACACGCCGGTCTATGACCCGGAATACGAAAAGCTTGCCGAATGGCTCATGGGGAACGGAGAAAAGCCGGATCTCGAAGAGCTGACAGACGAGGCCTTCGCCCGGGCGCAGGCGAGCTTCGAGGCGCATAAATCCGTGCCTGCGGCCCTGGCGGCGGCCGGGCTTCGGGGCAGCGATTTCATCACCGGGTGGAAACGCCGTGATGAGCCTCTGGACATTGGCTTCGTCGATGAGGCGTCGATGTTGGATGACCGGCAATTTGATGATCTCAAAGAGATTTTCCCCAATCTTGTGCTGTTTGGGGATCCCGCGCAGCTGGCACCTGTGAACCAGTCCGGAAAACTGGTTTTCGACACGATCCCCGACAAGCAAAAGCTCGAACTCAGCCGAATCCACCGGCAGGCGGCGGACAATCCGATTCTCGACCTGGCCCATGCGCTGGCCGACCCACAGCTTGGTTTCGAGGACTTCGAGCGGCTGGTGGAAGAGAAGGCCGCACAGGATGAGCGCGTGGTCTGGGCGGGCCGCGTCGAGGTCGATCTGATGGCCCGCAGCCCGGTGCTGGTATGGCGCAATGCCACGCGCATTCGGCTGATCAAGGCGTTCCGCAATGTGCATGGCGCGCCGGAGACTGAGCTTCTGCCTGGTGAGCCGCTGATCTGCGACGGGATCGAGCTGCCACTGAAGCATCGCAAGAAGCGTCTGGATCTGGAGGCGCGCGGCCTGATCAAAGGGGCGCAAGTCATCTACCTTGGGCCGGGCCGCAAACCGGGATTTTCCAAGCTGCACGTGATGGGCGCGATCGAACCGCAGGTCTCGGCGGCCTCAATCGTCAAGATCGAAAAGCCGGACGAGGAAGAGCCGTTCATCCCTTACGCGGCGCGCATGGGCGCGACCTTTCTGCACGGAGCGGCCGTCACCATCCACAAGGCGCAGGGCTCGCAATGGGATGCGGTACAGGTCTTTGCACCGGACCTCTACGCCGCTGCCCGCATGAACCGGACAGAGGCGGGGCAGCCGCTGTGGAAGCGACTCGCCTATGTGGCGATCACCCGGGCGCAATCGCGGCTGCTCTGGGTGGTGCGCAACCGTCTGTCGCGACCCACGGGCGGGCTGCGGATCGACGATCTCGGCGGCACACCCGCGCCACTGGCACTGGAGATGGAACAGGACGGGCCGCCGATGCTCTGAGATCAGGTGCCGGCGGCATCTGTCTTCACTGGTCGAAAAATATCCCGGGGTAGCCCCGTCAGGGGCGTGGTGGCAGTGCCCCCGCAGCCGCGCCTGAAAGGCGTGGCTTCCGGCCTGCGCGGCGACGCGTCAGCGGTTCAGCTTGTCGAGGCGCGCAGTCACGCTCAGCCCATGAGCCTCAAGGCTTTCCGAGCGGGCCAGCACTTCGGCGCCTGGGCCAATGGCCTTGAGCGCTTCGGGCGACATGCGCGCCATGGTCGTGCGTTTGATGAAATCCATCACCGAAAGCCCCGAGCTGAACCGTGCGGAGCGCGCCGTGGGCAGGACGTGGTTGGGGCCGCCGACATAATCGCCGATCGCCTCCGGCGTCCATTGCCCGAGAAAGATCGCCCCCGCGTGCGTGCACTGCGCGGCAAGGGCCTCCGGGTCGGCGACGCAAAGCTCAAGGTGTTCCGGGGCTATGCGGTTCGAAAGCGTCGCCGCCTCGCCGAGATCGCGCACGGTGATCACCGCGCCAAAATCGCGCCAGCTTGCGCCCGCGATGGCGCGCCGCTCCAGCGTCTGAAGCCGCGCCTCGACCGCCTCGGCCACGGCCTGGCCAAAGGCGGCATCGGTGCAGATCAGCAGCGACTGCGCGCTTTCGTCATGTTCCGCCTGGCTCATCAGGTCAAGCGCGATCCAGTCGGGATCGTTGTCCGCATCGGCAATCACGAGGATCTCTGACGGGCCGGCGATCATGTCGATGCCGACCTTGCCGAACACGCGGCGCTTCGCGGCGGCAACGAAGGCATTGCCGGGTCCGGTGATCTTGTCGACCGGCGCGATGGTTTGTGTGCCATATGCGAGCGCGGCAATCGCCTGCGCCCCGCCGATGCGGTAGATTTCATCGACACCCGCAATCCGCGCCGCCAGCAGCACGGCTGGATTCGCCAAACCATCGGGGGTCGGCACGGTGATGGCCAGCCGCTCGACGCCGGCAACCTTGGCGGGAATCGCATTCATCAGCACCGAAGACGGGTAGGAGGCCAGCCCGCCGGGCACGTAGAGCCCCGCCGCCGACACCGCAGTCCAGCGCCAGCCAAGGGTCGCCCCCTCCGGGTCGGTCCAGGAGGCATCGTCGGGCATCTGGCGGCTGTGATAGGCGCGGATGCGTTCGGCGGCCTGTTCCAGCGCGCGGCGTTCGTCGTCGGGAACCTGCGCACACAGGTCCTCGATTTCGCTTTCCGAGAACCGCATGCCGCCCGCGTCCAGCTCAAGGCGGTCGAACTTTGCGGTCAGTTCCAGCACCGCTGCGTCCCCGCGCGCGCGCACATCGGCAATGATACCGGCGACGGTGTCATCCACGTCCGGGCTGTCTTCGCGCTTGGCATTCAGCAACGTGGTAAAGGCGCTCTCGAAATCATCCTGCTGGCTGTCCAGAAAGACCGGCATTGCTCTGTCCTTATCGCAATTTGGAAGGGCGGCGGGCGCTCAGCGCCCCTTCTTGGGCGGCTTGACCTTGCGGGCCCCTTTGACGGCGGCGAGGATTTCCTCGGCGATTTCCTCGGCTTCCTCGGGTTCGAAATCCATCGGAATTTCCAGCCCGTCGCCATAGATGAACAGGCGCACCATGCCCAGTTCGGTCGGCCCGATCTGCAGGTTCGCTTCGATGTCGCGTTCGTCGTTGATGCCCATGGGATGGTCCGCCTTGTTTTGCCATGGACAGGTAGCGGCAGAGGGCTTGCTTTGCAAGGCAGGCCGGGCGCAACATGGCGCATGACCATCACCCTCAAACACCTCGGCCCTGGCGACATCGACTGGCTTGTCGAGCAGCATGGCACCCATTACGCAAAAGCCGAAGGCTTCGACGACAGCTTCGGCGCGCTGGTGGCGGACATCCTGCACGACTTCGACGCGCGCCATGATCCCACCTGCGAGCGCGGTTTTATCGCGTGGGAGGGCGCGCAACGCCTTGGCAGCATCTTTTGCGTGCGCATCGACGCGGAAACCGCCAAGCTGCGCCTGTTTCTGCTCGTGCCCGAAGCGCGGGGCAAAGGCCTGGGAAAACACCTGCTGAAGGCCTGCATGACCTTCGCGCGCCAGGCCGGGTATCGCCGCATGCAGCTGTCCACGCATGAAAGCCACCGCGCCGCCTGTGCGCTCTATGCCTCCACGGGTTGGACCATGACACGTGCCACCCCCGTGCACAGCTTTGGCGTGGACCTTGTAGAGCAGGCTTGGGAAATCGAACTGTAGCTGTTAGAATTTTGCTCTCGAACGTCGGGATTCGGTCTTGCATTCGTTTTTTGCAGATTGTATCCCGCCGCCAGTGCCGCCTTAGCTCAGTAGGTTAGAGCGCCTGATTGTGGATCAGGAGGTCCCCCGTTCGAGCCGGGGAGGTGGTACCACTCCCCCCTTTCCGGAACACCAGAACAGACCGCGTTTGGGGCTGTTATCCGCAGCGCGGGCGCTGCTATTCTCTGCGCCGAACACGAATGCAGGGAGGCCCCCGATGTGGCAACAATCCGAAAGCTACCCGGATCCGAGGATCGAGATCCTCGATGAGCGGTTCCGGCCGCTGCTTGTCACTCACGCCGCCGTCGAGCGCCTCCACACGGGCATGCGCTGGGCCGAGGGGCCGGTGTGGTTTGGTGATTTGCGCTGCCTTCTGGTCAGTGACATTCCGAACAGCCAGATCCTCAAGATCGAGGAAGAGACCGGCGCGGTCTCCGTCTTCCGCCGCGGGCCGTTCACCAATGGCAACACGCGCGACCGTCAGGGACGGCTGATTTCCTGTGAACACGGGCCGCGCCGTGTGACGCGCACGGAGATCGACGGCACCGTGACGGTGCTGGCCGACAGCTACGAGGGCAAGCGCCTGAACGCGCCGAATGATGTGGTGGTCAAGTCCGATGGCTCCGTCTGGTTTACCGATCCGACCTTTGGCATTCGCGACTACTATGAGGGCTACAAAGCCGCGCCGGAATTGCCCACCAATGTCTACCGCATTGATCCGTCCGGCGAAATCACCGCAGTGATCGAAGACATCGACCACCCCAACGGGCTGGCTTTTTCGCCGGATGAAGACAGGCTCTATGTGGTGCAATCCGGTATGCCGCGTTGCATCCACGCCTTCGACGTCGGCGCCGATGGCCAAAGCCTGTCCAACGCCCGCCGCCTGATCGAAGCGGGCGAGGCGGGAACGCCGGACGGCTTTCGCCTCGACACCGAGGGCAATCTGTGGTGCGGCTGGGGCGTGGGTGCGGGGCTGAACGGCGTGCGCGTGTTCGCCCCGGATGCCACGCCGATCGGCATGATCCATCTGCCGGAGCGCTGCGCCAATGTCTGTTTCGGCGGCACCCATCGCACACGGCTGTTCATGGCGGCGAGCCAGTCGGTCTATGCCCTGCACGTCCGGGCACAGGGGGTGCCCTACGCCTGAGGGCGTCCCGCCTGGCCGGACCTGAACTTGCCTCAGACCTTGATGATCGTTTTGCCGGTGTTGCCGCCCTTGAGCATCGCAATGAAGGTTTCCGGGCCCTTGTCCAACCCGTCGGTGATGTCTTCGAGATAGGCAATCTCGCCCCCGGCGACCTTCGGCGTCATTTCGTCAAGGAAGTCCGGGAAGGCATCCCAATGGTCGAAGATGATGAAGCCGTTGACCGACAAACGCTTGGTCAGGATCGAGCGCCAGACCTGCGGCAGCTTGTCTGACGCGCCGCCGCCATACCACGCGATGGTGCCGCAGACCGGCACGCGCCCGCCGATATTCATCAGCGGCATCACCGCCTCCAGCACCTTGCCGCCGACGTTCTCCCAGTAGATGTCCACACCATCGGGGCAGACCTCGGCCAGCGCCTTGCGCAGGCTGGCGGCGTCGCCGTGTGCGCGGTGGTCAATCGCCGCGTCAAAGCCGAATTTATCGAGCGCCAGCTTGCATTTCTCGTCGCCCCCGGCGATGGCGACCGTGCGCAGACCCTGCGCCTTGGCCAGTTGCCCGACCATCGCGCCCACCGGGCCGGTGGCTGCCGCGATCACCAGGGTCTCGCCGGCCTTCGGGCGACCGTATTCGCGCAGCGCCTGCCAGGCGGTAAAACCCGGCATCCCCAGCACTCCGAGCGCGGTGGTGGCTGGCACGCGGCTGTCGAGTTTGCGCAACTCCCCGCCCCTCAGCACCGCGTGGCTGGCCCAGCCGGTCATGCCGGTGACGCTGTCGCCCTCGGCAAACCCCTCCGCCCGGGACGCCAACACAACACCGACCCCTTGCGCGATCATCGTCTCGCCAATGCTCAGGGAGGCGGCATAGCTGCCCGCATCGTCCATACGCCCGCGCATGTAGGGATCCAGCGAATGATGCGTGACCTGCACAAGCACCTCGCCCGCCGCAGGCTCCGGCACCGGGCCGCGTTCAAGCAAAAAATCGTCCGGCACCGGCTGGCCTTCGGGCCTGCGGGCCAGCGCAATGCGGCGCATCTGGTCGGTCATCGTATTCTCCCGTAACGTCATTTCGCACTCGGGGCTTGCACCCCGTGCGGTCTGTCGCTCACTGTAGGCTCGAAACAGCAGACGGCAAGGGAGGGCCCGATGCACGGTATGATGATGAATATGCCGCTCTCGATCATCGAGATCCTGCGGTACGCGGCAGAGGCACACCCGGGCGGAGAGATTGTTTCGGTCCGCACCGAGGGCGACCTGCACCGCGAAAGCTACCAAGAGGCGTTCAAGCGCACGGCGCAGCTGGCGCATGGGCTGGCCGGGCTCGGGGTTGGCCTTGGTGATCGCGTCGCCACGCTGGCGTGGAACGGGTATCGCCACTTCGAGCTGTATTACGCCATCAGTGGCATGGGCGGGGTGTGCCACACGATCAACCCGCGTCTGAGCGCCGAGCAGATGCTCTATATCATCGGCCATGCCGAGGATAAGGTGCTCTGCCTCGACCTGACCTTCCTGCCGATCATCGAAGCGCTGGCCGAACATCTGCCCAAGGGGCTGAAGCTGGTGGTGATGACCGATCGCGCGCACATGCCGGAAAGCGCGCTTGATCTGTTCTGCTATGAGGATCTGCTGGACGGCCAGCCGCAGACCTACGACTGGCCCGACCTGCCGGAGGAGACCGCTGCGGCGCTGTGTTATACCTCCGGGACGACGGGCAACCCGAAGGGCGCGCTTTATACCCATCGCTCCACCGTCCTGCATGCACTGTTTCTGTGCGTGACGCTGCCGCGCAGCCTGTATGAAGGCAGCCGCATCCTGCCCGTCGTGCCGATGTTCCACGTCAATTCATGGGGGCTGCCCTATGCCGCGCCGATCGCGGGGGCCTCGCTCATCATGCCGGGCGGTAAGCTGGACGGCGCTTCGATCTATGATCTGATGGAGAGCGAATCCGTCACCGCCAGCTGGGGTGTGCCGACCGTATGGCTTGGCCTGCGGGCCGAGATGGAAAAGCGCGATGCCGTGCCGTCCGCGCTCGATCAGCTGGTGATCGGCGGCAGTGCCGCGCCGCGCTCGATGATCGAGTTCTTCGAAAGGCGCGACGTGGATGTCTGCCACGCCTGGGGCATGACCGAAATGAGTCCCGTGGGCACCCACGGCCAGCTTTCCAAACCGATGCAGGACGAGCCGTTCGAGACGCGCATGGCGCTCAAATCCAAGCAGGGGCGGCGCGTCTTTGGTGTCGAGCTGAAAATCGTCGGCGAAGATGGCACGACCCTGCCGCACGATGGCAAGGCGGTGGGCGAGCTGTTCGTGCGCGGAAACAGTATCATTTCGGGCTACTTCAACAACGAAGAGGCCAGCGCGAGCGCCTTTGACAAGGACGGCTGGTTCGGCACCGGCGACGTGGCGAGCATCGACGCTCACGGCTTTCTCTATATCCAGGACCGCGCCAAGGACCTGATCAAATCGGGCGGCGAGTGGATTTCCTCAATCGACCTGGAAAACATCGCCATGGCACACCCCAAGGTCGCCGCCTGCGCGGTCATCGCGATTCCGCATCCCAAATGGGACGAACGGCCGCTGTTGGTGGTGGTCCCGCGCGAGGCGAATGACCCACCGGCGCTGCCCGAGATCCATGAGATGATGCTGGAACACATGGCGAAATGGCAGTTGCCGGATGCCATGGAATGTGTCGAGGATCTTCCCCTGACCGCCACCGGCAAGGTCTCCAAGCTCACGCTGCGCAAGCGGTTCGACGGATACGTCCTGCCCGATGCTGGCTGACGATCTGCGGGGCAAGGCTCCGGTCACGACCGATTGGTTCACGCTGGGGCCGGAGCGGGTTCAGGCCTTTGCCGACGCCACCGAGGATTGGCAATTCATCCATCTGGATGAGGCCCGCGCTGCCGCGGAAACCCCCTTCGGCGGGGCCATTGCCCATGGGTTTCTGACGCTGTCAATGCTCTCTGCCATGTCCTATCAGGTGGTGGATGCCCTTCCGGGGGTAGCCAGCAGCGTGAACTACGGCTTCGATCGCATCCGCTTTGTCAGCCCCGTGCGCGTCGGCAGCCGCATTCGCGGCCTCTTCACGGTGGCCTCGGTGGATGAACGCGACGGCGCGCTGGATGTGCATTGGGACGTCGAAGTGCAGATCGAAGGGGCAGAGCGTCCGGCGCTTGCCGCCAACTGGATCACCCGGTTTTTTCTCGAATAATCCGCAATGGGCAGGAGGGTTTCATGGACCTTGGAATGACAGAGCGGGTCAAACCGCTGATCGAGGCGGTGCGCCGCATGGTCGAGGACGAGATCGCGCCGCTGGACGCCGAATTTCACCACGAGGTAGGCAAGCACCCCTCAGGCGACCGCTTTCAACACACGGACCGGCAACTTGAGATCCTGAACGGGCTGAAGTCCAAGGCGAAAGAGCGCGGCCTGTGGAATTTCTGGCTCACGGGCAGCGATCGCGGCTATGGGCTGACCACGGTGGAATATGCCTATCTCGCGGAAGAGATGGGAAAATCCCACCTTGCCGCCGAGGTCTTCAACTGCAACGCGCCCGATACTGGCAATATGGAAGTGCTCGAACGCTACGGCGAGGACTGGATGAAGGAGCGTTGGCTGTCGCGCCTGCTGGAGGGGGACATCCGTTCGGCCTATGTCATGACAGAGCCGGATGTTGCCTCCTCCGACGCGGCGCAACTGGCCTTCGAGGCCAGGCGTGACGGCGGCGATTTCATCCTGAACGGCGAGAAATGGTGGATCAGCGGCGCCGGTGATCCGCGGTGCGGCCTCTACATCCTGATGGCGTGTACCGACCCTGACGCGCCGAAACATGCGCGCCACACCATGTTCGTCATGGACCCGGACCTGCCCGGCATCGAGGTGCTGCGGCCGATGCAGGTCTTTGGGCAGGACGACGCGCCGCACGGCCATATGCACATCCGCTTCACCAATGTCCGCGTTCCGTCACGGAACATCGTTCTGGGTGAAGGGCGCGGTTTCGAAGTGGCGCAGGGGCGGCTTGGGCCGGGGCGCATCCACCACTGCATGCGCGCCATTGGTCATGCGGAAAAGGCGCTGGAAATGATGTGCCGCCGGGGCCTCTCCCGCGAGGCCTTCGGCAAGCCGATCGCGGAGCTGGGTGCCAACTACGACATTCTCGCCAATGCCCGCATGGAGATCGAAATGGCGCGGCTCCTGTGCCTCAAGGCGGCCTGGATGATGGACACCGCCGGGGTGCGCGCCGCGCAGCCATGGATTTCCAAGATCAAGGTTATCGCACCGCTGATGGCGGGCAAGGTGATCGACGAGGCGATGCAGATGCATGGCGCGGGTGGCATCAGCCAGGATCAGGACCTCTGGCAGCGCTGGACCCACGTGCGAACCCTGCGCTTTGCCGATGGCCCGGACGCGGTGCACCGGCGGCAGGTGGCCCGCGCCGAGCTGCGCAAATACACCAACGGCGGCGCATGAGGCGCAGGCCTGATTCGACGATCCGAACCAGAAAAAAGCCGGGAGGCGCGGCATGAATTCCGAAGACTTGGCGCGTGTCATGGACTGGATGGGCACACATGTTCCGGGCTTTGACGGTCCCCTGACAGCGACGAAATTCGACGTGGGACAGTCGAACCCGACGTACCTGCTTGAGGCGCTCTCGGGGCGGTATGTTCTGCGGCGCAAGCCTCCGGGCGTGCTGCTGAAATCTGCGCATGCCGTCGACCGCGAGTTCCGCGTCCAAAAGGCGCTCTCCAGCAGCGCGGTGCCCGTCGCCCGTATGCGGGCGCTCTGCGAGGATGAGGCGGTGATCGGCTCCATGTTCTATGTCATGGACCACGTGCCGGGGCGCAGCTTTGTCGATCCGTCCATGCCGGGGGAGACGCCACAGACCCGCGCGGCGATCATCGACGAGATGCTGCGGGTTCTGGCCGCGATCCATGATGTCGATCTGGAGGCGACGGGGCTGACGGAATTCGGTCCGCCGGGGAATTATTACGAGCGGCAGTATGGCCGCTGGGTAAAGCAATACAGGGCGAGCCAGACCGACGTTATCCCCGCTATGGAGACCCTGATTGACTGGCTCGGGGCGCATATGCCGGAGGATGACGGCAAGCGCACATTGGTGCACGGCGATTACCGCATCGACAACATGCTGTTCGCGCCGGAGGGCACTGCGTGCCGCGCCGTGCTCGACTGGGAGCTGTCAACTCTCGGCCATCCGTTCGCGGACCTCGCCGGGCTGATCATGCAATGGCAGCTGCCGCCAGGCAGCGAGGGCCGGGGCCTTGCCGGGCTGGACCGTGCGGCGCTGGGCCTGCCAGAAGATGCGCAGGTGATCGCGCGTTACTGCGCCCTGCGCGGCCTCCCCGAAATCGAAGGCTTCGGGTACTACGTGGCCTTCGCGTTCTTCCGCATGGGAGCGATCTTGCAGGGGGTGAAAAAACGCGCGCTTGACGGCAACGCGGCCAACCCGGAAAAAGGCCTGAAACTCGGGGCCTTCGTGCCGCGCTTTGCCGAATTGGGGCTGGAGGCCCGCGCCGCCTATGGATGACAGATTTCTGGAAGACCCCTACGCCTGGCAGAACCATATCGGAATGAAAATGCGCGATTGGTCGGACGGTTATGCCGCGTTCGAACTGCCCCTCGCACCCTTTATCATGAACCGCCATGGAAACCCGCATGGCGGCGCCCATGCCTCGCTGCTGGATACGGTCATGGGCTATGCGGGCTGCTGGACCGGCGATCCTGAGCGGGCACAGATGTGCCTGACCCTGAGCCTCACCGTGCAATATCTTTCGCGCCCCAGGGGCGAGATCTTCATCGCCACGGGGCATAAGACGGGCGGCGGGCGCAGCACCTTCTTTGCCGAAGGCGCGGTCCATGACGAGACCGGCGAACTTATCGCCAAGGGGACCGGCACGTTTCGCTATCGCAAAGGCAGCTGACCGGGGGCGTGCCCCGGTTCGGGGCCGGGTCGGGCGGCTTGCGTGTTCAGGCCGCCGCGATGGCGTCGCGGATGGCCGTCATGTTGGCGCCGTAGACCTCGGGTTTGTCCACAGATCCGCCCCGGAACACCGCCGATCCCGCGACAAGCACATCCGCCCCGGCCGCTGCGACCAGAGGCGCGGTCACCGGATCGACGCCGCCGTCGATCTGTATGTGGATCTCGCGATCGCCGATCATCTCGCGCACGGCGCGGACCTTGGCGGTCATGTCGATGAACTTCTGCCCGCCAAAACCGGGATTGACCGTCATCACCAGCACCATATCCGCAAGATCCAGCACATCGCGCACCGCCTCGGCCGGGGTTCCGGGATTGAGCGCGACGCCCGCCTTCATCCCCGCGCCGCGAATGGCCTGCAGCGTGCGGTGGATGTGCGGGCCTGCCTCGATGTGGGCAGTCAGCATATCGGCCCCGGCCTCGGCGTAGGCGTCGATATAGGGATCGACCGGCGCGATCATCAGGTGCACGTCCATGAAGGTCTTGACGTGCGGACGGAACGCTTTGACGGCGGGCGGGCCGAAGGTCAGGTTCGGGACGAAATGCCCGTCCATGACATCGACATGAACCCAATCGGCGCCCTGCGCCTCGATGGCGCGGATCTCTTGTCCGAAGTTGGCAAAATCGGCGGAGAGGATCGACGGGGCGATCTTGATGGAACGGTCGAACGGCATGGCAGGCCTCCTGATCAGATGGTCCAGACCGCTTTAGAGCGCAATCCGAAAAGTGGGAACCGGTTTTCGGGCCAAATTGCGCGTCAAACTGCGATGCCCGCGCGCAATCCGAAAAGTGGGAACCGGTTTTCGGGGTTAATTGCGCGTCAGTCCAGGATTCAGTACCCGACCAGCCGATCAACGAGGTGCATGAGCGGCAGACCGGCCTCTTTGCGGCGAATGTTCTCGGCAATCACCCGTGCGGCGGAGGCTGGCCGCGTTTCGGAGGCCACATGCGGGGTGATGGTGACCTTGGGGTGGGTCCAGTATGGATCGTCCTTGGGCAGCGGCTCGACCCGGAAAACATCCAGCGTCGCATGGCTGATGTGACCGCTGTCCAGCGCGGCCAGCAGCGCCGCATCGTCGATCAGCGGGCCGCGTCCGGGGTTGATCACCACCGCGCCGCGCTCCAGCAGCGACAGCGCCGGGCCGCTGAGGATGTTCTCTGTCTCGCGCGTCTCCGGCAACAGAAGAACGAGGATCTGGGCACCGCGCAGCGCCTGCGCCAGCCCGGCTTCGCCATGCACGCAGTTGACGTTGGCAATGCGTTTCTCACTGCGGCTCCAGCCGGTGACCGGAAAGCCCAAATGCCGCAAGGTCCGTGCGCAGGCCTTGCCAAGCGCGCCCATGCCGAGGATCGTCACCGGCCGCTCCGGCGCCAGCGGCGGTGCCTCATGGTCCCAGAGATTGCCGGGGTTCACGATGTGGCGGTCCATGCCGAGGTGATGGCGCAGCACATGCCCCGTCACCCATTCCACCATACCCTGCGTCAGCCCCTCTTCATCGACCATCCGGGTCAGCGGCGCGGTCAAGGTCGGGTTGAAAACGACCTTTTCCACCCCGGCCCAGAGGTTCAGGACCGCCTTGAGACGGGTGTAGGGGGTAAAATCCTGCACAGCGGAATCCGGCGCATAGACCATGTAATCCACCGTGCCCGGGGGCAGGTCGGTGGCCAGGGCATAGTCCATCCCCGTGGCTTTCAGGGCGTCGGTCAACGGTGCTTCGTAGTCCGCCCACTGTTCAGAGGGGGCAGCGAAGAGGATCTGTACAGTCATCGAGAAGCCTTTTGTCTTATCTCGGCCTGTGGATGTGCGCGCTCTGCACGAGACCGAATGCAATCATCAGCACCAACATCGCAGAGCCGCCATAACTCACAAGCGGTAAAGGAACCCCTACCACCGGTGCAAGCCCCATGACCATGGACATGTTGACCGCAAAGAACAGGAAAAAGGTCAGCGCAATGCCAAGCGTCAGCAGGGAGCTGAATCGGTCCTTGTTCTGGATCGCGGAGACGATGCAGAAGAGCAGCACAAGCACATAGAGCGCCAGCAACGAAAACCCGCCGATAAAGCCGAATTCCTCGGCCAGCGTGTTGAAGATGAAGTCCGTGTGCTTTTCCGGCAGGAAGTTGAGCCGGGATTGCGTGCCCTGCATGAAGCCGCGCCCGGTCCAGCCGCCGGAGCCCATGGCGATCTTGGCCTGGGTGATGTGATAGCCCGCGCCGAGCGGATCGGTGGAGGGATCAAGGAAGGTGTCGATGCGCTTGAACTGGTATTCCTTCAGCAGCTGCCAGTCGGTGCCCCGGCTCTCGAACACCGCCCAGATGCCGCCGACCCCGGCCGCGATGACAGTGGCGAAATAGGCCCAATGTACGCCGGCAAGGAACATCATCAGCCCGCCACCCACGGTCAGCAGGATGGCGGTGCCGAGGTCCGGCTGCATCAGCGTCAGAAAGGTCGGTACCAGGATGATGATCACCGGCAGCAGCACCCAGAGCGGCCGCGACGTCTTGTTCAGCGGCAGCCAGTCGTAATAGGCGGCGAGGAACATCACCAGCGTGATCTTCATCAGCTCGGATGGCTGCAGGCGCATGAAGCCGAGATCGATCCAGCGCTGCGCGCCCATGCCGACAGAGCCAAAGAACTCGACCAGCAAAAGCAGGAACAGCGCCCCGAGATAGGCCAGAAGCGCGAGGTTGCGCCACAACCAGATCGGCACCATGGCGACCATGAACATCGCCGTCAGCCCAAGGGCATAGCGCTTCATCTGGGGTTCGGCCCAGGGGGAGAAGCTGCCGCCTGCCACCGAATAAAGCATCAGAAACCCGACACTCGCCACCGCGGTCAGCAGCACCACCAGAGGCCAGTTCAGATGCAGGATCTTGCGCCAACCGGTCGGGACGGTTTTGACGGAATACTCAAGATAGGTCATGCGCGGCTGTTCCGCTGCGCTTCGCGTTCCTCGCGTTCGCGTGCCATCCGCGCCCTCTGTTCTTCGATCGTGCCGCGCACCCCTGCCGGATAGGCGTCAAGCGGCGGATCGCCCTTGTAGAGCGCCTGCAGGGTCACGTCGCGGGCGATCGGCGCCGCCGCCGTCGAGCCCCCGCCGCCATGTTCGACCACCACGGAGACGGCGATCTGCGGCGCATCGAAAGGGGCGAAATTGACAAACAGGGCGTGGTCGCGTTCTTCCCATGGCGCATCGTTCTTGACGATGCGGTTCAGCACCTGCGCCGTGCCGGTCTTGCCCGCCATGCGGTAGCCTTCGCCGATGATGCGCGAGCGGTAGGCCGTACCACGGCGGTTGTTGCTCACCGCGTACATGCCGCGCCGCACCTGACGCAGATGGTTTTCGTTCAGCCCGAGCGAGACCCCCCCGCGCGAGGGCGTCTCGATGCCATTCGCGCTCTTGACCAGCCGGGGCGAGATGTCGCGGCCGGTCGCGATGCGCGCCGCCATCACCGCCAGTTGCAGCGGCGAGGTCAGGACAAAGCCCTGACCGATGGAGGCGTTCACACTGTCGCCGATCACCCAGGCGCTGCCGCGTTCGCGCAGCTTCCACTGCTTGTCCGGCATCAGCCCGGCGGTCACGGCGGACATTTCCAGATTATGCGCCTCGCCGAGCCCGAGCCTGCGGCCCATGGCGGCGATGTTCTCGATCCCGACCTTCAGGGCGAGATCATAGAAATACACGTCGCAGCTTTCGCGCAGCGCGGTCTCAAGGTTCATGTGGCCATGGCCGACCCGTTTCCAGCAATGGAAGCGGCGGCTGCCGACCTCCATGTGACCGGGACACCAGACCGTGTCCTCCGGCCCGACAACGCCCGCTTCCATCGCCGCAAGTGCGGTGACCATCTTGAAGGTCGAGCCGGGCGGGTAGGCGTCCTGCACCGTCTTGGAGGCCAGCGGGCGGTGATCGTTGTCACGCAGCACGCTGTAATCGGCGACGGAAATCCCGCGCACGAACTTGTTCGGATCGTAGGAAGGGGCCGAGGCGATGGCCAGCAGGTCGCCCTTTTCCAGGTCCATCACCACGACGCTGGCGCTCTCATGGCCCAGCCGCGCCTTGACGTATTCCTGAAGATCGCTGTCCACGGTCAGCTGCAGATCCGCCCCGGCCTCGCCCTCGCGGCGGTCCAGTTCGCGCATGACCCGTCCAACAGCGTTGACCTCGACGCGTTTGGCCCCGGCATTGCCGCGCAGCTCTTCCTCGAACTTGGCCTCGACGCCGACCTTGCCGATCTGAAAGCGCGGAATACGCAGCAGGGGGGGCGGGTCCTCGAAACGCGCAAGATCCCGGTCCGACACCGGCCCGACATAGCCGACCACATGGGCAAAGGTGTCGTGCTGCGGGTAAACCCGGCTGAAGCCCTCTTCGGTCACGATGCCGGGCAGGGCGGGCGCGTTGACCGCCACCCGGCTGATGTCGCTCCAGCTGACGCGATCGGCCACGGTGACGGGAAAGAACGGCGGCGTGCGCTTCATCTCCGCCTGCGCGCGGTTCAGATCGTCCTCGTCCAGCTCGACCAGCATCGAAAGCCGCTTGATCACCTCTTCGACGTCCCCGGCATCCTCGCGCACCAGGGTGATGCGATAGGTCGGTTCATTTTCCGCGATCACCGCGCCGTTGCGGTCAAAGATCCGCCCGCGCGATGGCGGGATCAGTCGGATGTTGATGCGGTTTTCCTCGGCCAGCAGGCGGAATTCATCGGCCTGATCGACCTGCATGTGCCGCATGCGCAGCCCCAGAAGCCCGGCAAAGGCCACCTGCCCGCCGCCGAGGATGAGCCCGCGGCGGGTGATGCGCATCGCGCTGTCTGCGGTTTCGCGTGGCGTGCGTCTCATGTCCGCCGTCCCATCGGATCAAGTTCTCCCGGTGCCCTGCGCCGCACGCGCAGGATCACATGGCTCAGGCCCACGACCGCCGGGTAGACAAGCACGGTCATGGCGCATTGCATCACTGATAAGAAAAGCGCGCCGCCGGGTACAATCAAGACCCCGAGAGTGAGCCGATAAGCGATCTGCAGCAACACAAGCACCACGGCGACGGTGATCCATTCCGCCACGAAGGTGGTGTCCCGCATCCGCCGGTCGCGGCGTTTGAGCCATTCGGTCGCGATCAGCACCAGCGCCGCCCAGAGCCCCGGCGGACGCCCGAACAGCAGATCGGCCAGCAGCATTACCCCGGCCACCAGCACCATCGGCACGTAATCCGGACGCCGCAGCGCCCAGGCAAAGGTCAACGCTACAAGCAGGTCTGGCCCGGCGAATTGGCGCGGCATGGTCTGAAGCGGCAGCAGATGCAGGAAGATCACCACCATGGCCAGCGCGAGATAGGTGCCGCGCATCGCCCAGATGTGGGCCGGTCCGCGCTCAACCATCGTTGCCTCCCCCGGCTTGTGAGTCCGGTGTATCCGCGTCGGGCAGTGCCTCGGGCAGGATCAGCGCGCTGGGGCTTTCGACCCGCCGTGCGCCATGATCGCGCAGCACCCGCAGAAATTCCAACCGTTCGTAATCCGCGGCCAGCCGCGCCCGCAGGCGTCCACCCGGATCCTTGGCGATCTGCCCGACAAGCAGGCCGGGCGGGAAAACCTCGCCATCGCCGGTGGTGACGATGCGGTCCCCGGCACGGATCTGGTCCGGATCCTCGACAAAGGCGACGGGCGGCGCGGCCGTGTTGTCGCCCGCAACCATGGCGCGTTGGCCAGAGGGTTGGATTTCCACGGGAATCCGGCTCGTGGTGTCGGTCAGCAGGATCACCCGGCTGGTCTGTTTGCCGACGCCGCTGATACGCCCGACAAGCCCGATCCCGTCCATCGTGGCCCAGCCATCGACGATCCCGTCGCGGCTGCCGACGTTGATCAGCACCGATTGCCGGAAGGGCGAGCCGGAATCGGCCAGCACCACGCCGGTGATATAGGTCAGGCGCGGATCGAGCTGTACGTTGTTCAGATCGCGCAGCCGGGCATTCTCCTGCTCAAGCTGCAGCGCCGCCTCTTTCCACGCCGTCATTTGCCGCAACTCGCGCCGCAGCTCCTGGTTTTGTTCGTGAATGCGCTGGTAGCTCTGGAAATCGCGCAGGATGTTCACCGCGCCGGTGACCGGAGCCATGGCCCAGTCCATGCTTGGCACCACCGCATCGACGACGCGGGCGCGAAACCGCTCCACGCGCGGGCTGTCGATGCGCCAGACCAGAAAGATCGCCAGCAGACACAGCGCCAGAACCGCGAAAAGCAGACGCTTCAGCGGAGTGGTGAAATTGTCGCTGTTCCGGTCATAGGCCATGGGCTCTCCGACAAGCTTCTGTCCCAGATTACAGGCTCAGGGCGCCCCGGTACAGCCGGGGTGCCGGTAAGCGGGGGCCAGTCCCGAAACCGGCTCCCGGAGCCTGGCATCAGCTGTCGTAATCAATTGCGTGGCGCAGCTGTTTTTCGAATTCCAGCGCCTTGCCGGTGCCCAGCGCCACGCAATTCAGGCTCTCATCGGCAATCGACACGGCCAGGCCGGTCTGCTCGCGCAGCGCAAGGTCCAGATCGCCCAGAAGCGCACCGCCCCCGGTGAGCATCACACCCCGGTCGACGATGTCCGCAGCGAGATCCGGCGGCGTGCTTTCGAGCGCGGTCATCACCGCTTCGCAGATCGCCTGCACCGGCTCGGACAGCGCTTCGGCCACCTGCGCCTGGCTGATTTCCGTCTCTTTCGGCACGCCGTTCAGCAAGTCCCGTCCGCGAATCTGCATCGAGGAGCCGCGTCCGTCGTCGGGCATCCGCGCCGTGCCGATGGATGTCTTGATCCGTTCCGCCGTGCTTTCCCCGACCAGCAGGTTCTGCTGACGCCGCAGGTAGTTGATGATTGCCTCGTCCATCCGGTCGCCGCCGACGCGCACAGAGCGGGCATAAACGATGTCGCCCAGCGACAGCACCGCAACCTCGGTGGTGCCGCCGCCGATATCGACAACCATGTTGCCGGTGGGATCGGTGATCGGCATCCCGGCACCGATGGCGGCCGCGATCGGCTCGGAGATCAGGCCCGCCTTGCGTGCCCCCGCCGACAGCACCGACTGTCGAATTGCGCGTTTCTCCACCGGCGTTGCGCCGTGCGGGACGCAGACGATGATCTTCGGTTTGGAGAAGGTCGAGCGCTTGTGAACCTTGCGGATGAAGTGCTTGATCATCGCCTCGGCGGTGTCGAAATCCGCGATCACGCCTTCGCGCATCGGGCGGATTGCCTCGATGCTGCCGGGCGTGCGGCCCAGCATCAGCTTGGCGTCCTCACCGACGGCCAGCACCTTCTTGACGCCGTCCTTGATGTGGTAGGCCACAACCGAAGGCTCGGACAGGATCACGCCCCGGCCCTTGACGTAGACAAGCGTGTTCGCCGTCCCGAGATCAATCGCCATATCTGACGAAAACGCGCCAAGTAGCTTGTCCAGTCCAAACATTCGAGCTCTGCCCCATAATCTGATGGGTCCGCGACTCCCCAAAGTCCGGACCGGGTGCCCTTATAGGGCCGTGCCCCCTAAGGGAAAAGGCCCGGAATTGTCCGAATCAGCGTGAAACCGCCGCAGGGGAGCGGCGCGGCTCGAACTGAACAGCATTGTCACCTTTCGCGGGGGCTGGGAATGGAGATTATGCGGTTAGCACGAAACAGTGACAACGCCCCGCGATCTGGCCGCCCCGCGGCCGCAGGGGGCGCGATCCTGGCAAGGTCCGCACCGGCCGCGCTGGCCGCGATCGTCCGGGAAAAAACCGCTGAAACGGCCCGACTGGCGTGATAGTGACGGCACCCGGTGGCGCGCGATCTGGCCGGGAATTGCTCTGTATGTTCCGAAAATTTGCGCCAAATTGCCGGAGCCGTGCCGTGCTCTTGCCTTTTTATCGGTTTCTATTGCGGAAACAGACGCAGTGACCGGTTGAAAGGGGTATGGACGTGATCCGTGCAGGCTATGGTATGATTGTCAATTATATCGCGGGTTCAATTGTCGCGATCATCATCGGCCTCTTCGGCTTTGCATTCATGGATTACCATGAGCAGGCCATACGCGCAGGCGTTTCGACATCTGATTTCGGCCTGTCCGGCTGGACCCAGAGTTTCGTGGAACGCGGCAAGGCGGCGGCGCGCCGTGCCCAGCTCGAAGCCCGGCGGGACGGTCCGCTCAACAGCTATTTTCCCGACTCCGTCGCCGGATGGCAGCGCGTTGATTGGGCGCCGTCTTATGAAATTGCGCTGAAAGAGCAGCATAACTGGCAAGGCGAGCCGAGCGACACCCAGCGGGCGATCGAGAAGGACCGCGTGGGCTGGGCGATCAGCGCAGCGCAGGATACGCTCGCAGAAATACGGGACAAACGCGCCGCTCGCCGCGCGGCTGTCTACCTCAAGGGGGACAAGATCCTCGTTCTGAAGGCGCGTTTCATCGACCCGACGAATTCCGGCGGTCTCGCGTCCTTTGTCGCCATGCAGATGGACAACGATTTTTCCACGGGGACGTTGGCTGCGGCCTACAGCGGCGTCGCTTTCAACCGGCTGCGCACCAACAACTGGACGCGCGAATTGCACGGTCGCGGCTACTGGCTCGAAGGGATGATCAGCGAGGAACTGGAGCTGCGGGCCATGACCAATGCCGCGATCTCCGAGGTCGGACAGGTGCTGAAAAAGATCGACTTCGCCGGACTGCGCACTTTGGTCGATATTCCGCACGCGGTGGCGAGCGAGAAGCAGACCGATCTGACGGCAGAGCTGCGACGCAAGCAAAATGAGGCGAGACTGCAGGCCGCCGAAGACCGCCGCAAGATCGACCGCGAGCTTGAGCGCATGGCCTCCCGCGCCAAGGGATCGGGTCAGCAGGAGGTCTGTCTCAACAAGAACGGCAAACGGTACTGCGCGTGGGTTGATTGAGGCCTGAACTGTCAGGCCGACAGCCGACAGCCGGGAGCGAATACCGCCTATGATTCAACGAATGTGCTGCCAATACTGTGCCGCCAACAAGGACACTTCGTGTTCTTTCCCATTCAGCGTCGAAAGGATTTTCGGAACGGGCGCCTTGCCCCAACACACTTCATTACCTGAAACAACAATGCTTCACCCGCTGCGCAGGGCCCGTTCTTGGCGACGCTGACAAAAGGCGACGCCGATATCACAGATGAAGCCGGTGATTCTGTCATGGCTTTCCCGGATGGCGATACCTGCCTTGCGAGCGTTTCGATTGATGGCCAGGATTGGCCGGAATTCACCTGTGATCCCGTTCCGCAACTCCGCTGTGTTCATGGGCCAGGCATTGATTTCGTGCCGCTGTCCGGGTGCCGCAACCGTTTGACCGATGATCGCCACGATCCTGAAACCCATGAAATGAATCCGGCCGATGGTGTTGCCGCCGGGATGTTCCCCGGTGCGGGCGCGGTTGGACATGGCACCGACGATCAGCCGTATTTTACCGCCGCGACCGAAGCCGGCAGCAGCGCCTGATCACAGCGGTTTTTCCGCTTCGGCGGAGCGGCGTCGTTTTCCGACAATGACAGGTCGGGCAGGCCCTTTGTCCGGGCCGTCCGACAGGGTATGGAAGCCTCGAAACATGCGGAGTCCTGCCCAATGAAAACCCACGTCAAAGCCCTCGTGGTCGGCGGCGGTGCCGTCGGCACCTCGATTGCCTATCACCTCGCCAAAGCCGGATGGGACGATGTTGTCCTTCTGGAGCGTGACGAGCTGACGTCGGGCAGTACATGGCATGCGGCGGGACTGCTGCCGCTGTTCAACATGTCCTACGCGACGACCCACATCCACAAATACTCCGTGGACTTCTACAAGACGCTGGAGGAGGAAACCGGCCTCAACGCGGGTTTTGCGGTCGTCGGCAACCTGCGCATGGCCCAGACCCAGGAGCGCATGGACGAGTACAGGCTCTATGCCTCCACCGCAGAAACCTGCGGTGTGTCCTACGAGTGGCTGACCCCGGACGAGATCAAGGAACGCTGGCCGCTGATCGAAACCGGTGACCTCAAAGGCGCCATCTACCACACCGAAGACGGCTACATTAACCCCGCCGACGTCACGCAGGCGATGGCCAAGGGCGCGCGTCAGCGCGGTGTCGAGATCGTGCGCAAGATGCAGGCGGATGCTTTCCACTGGACCGGCACCCATTGGGAAGTCACTTGCACCAAGATGGTGGAGAAGGGCGGCAACCTCGTCGCGAGCGACGAGCAGGTGGTGATCACCGCCGAGCACGTCGTCACGGCGTCGGGCAACCACGCACAGCGCACCGCGAAGCTCCTGGGCATCAAGATGCCCGCGATCCCGGTCGAGCACACCTTCATCGTCATGGACAAGGACCCCGAGCTGGTCAAATGGCGCGAGGCGGGCAACCCGGAGCACCCGGTCGTGCGCGACGCCGACAATGAATCCTATGCCCGCGAGGAGCGCGGCGGCTGGATCCTCGGCATCTATGAACACGGCGCGCCCGCACGCTTCGAATATGGCGTTCCGGACAGCTTCCGTGCCGATCTCTTCCCGCTCGACCTCGACCGTATCGCCGAGCAGTACATGGCCATGGCCGAGCGCGTGCCCTCCTGCGCCGAGAGCGGCCTGAAGGACGATTTCAACGGCCCGATCTGCTACACGCCCGACGGCAACCCGCTGGTCGGTCCGGCACCGGGTCTGCGCAACATGTGGCTGGCCGAGGGCTTCTCCTTCGGGATCACTGCCGCGGGCGGCACCGGCTATTACCTTGCCCAGATGATGGTGAACGGCGAGGCCGAGATCGACATGGCCTCGCTCGACCCCAAGCGGTATTCGTCCAACTGGATGACCACCGAATTCGCGGCCCGCAAGAACGAAGAATGCTACAGCCACGTCTATATCCTGCACCACCCGGACGAAGAGCGCCCGGCCTGCCGCCCTCTGCGCTGCTCGCCCGCTTATGATCGTCAGGCCGCGCGCGGTGCGCAATTCGGCTGGGTCAATGGCTGGGAACGCCCGAACTACTTCGGCCCCGTCGACGCGCCCGAGGACTTTGACGCACAGGCGCGTTCGTTCCGCCGGGGCGGCTGGTGGAAACACGCTGTGGAAGAGGCGAAAGCCATCCGGACCGGCGTCGGCCTTGTGGACGCGACTGCCTTTACCAAGCACATCGTCAAAGGCGCGGGCGCAACCGCTTTCCTAGACTGGTTCACCTGCAACAAACTGCCGAAAGTGGGCCGCATCAACCTGACCTACGCGCTGACCGCGATGGGCACCACGCGCACGGAATATACCATCGTGCGCCTGAAGGACGACGAATATTACCTCGTCTCCGCCGGGGCCTGGTCCGAATATGACGCCGACTATCTCAAGAAGGCCATCGAGGACAAAGAAGCCGAGTTCGGCCGCATCGACCTGCAGGACGTGACCACACAATGGGGCGTCTTCGCCATCGCCGGGCCGAAGTCGCGCGACGTGCTCAAGGAGGTCATCAAGGACGCCGATCCGGACACCGCCTTGTCGAACAAGCGATTCCCGTGGCTCTCCGCGCGGCAGATCGAACTGGGCATGTGCCCGGTCAATGCGATCCGCGTCGCCTACACCGGCGAGCTGGGCTGGGAGCTTCACCACCCGATCGAAATGCAGAACTATCTCTTTGATCTGCTTGAGAAAGCGGGCGAAAAGCATGGGATGAAACTGGTCGGCGCGCGGGCGCAGAACTGGCTGCGTCAGGAGAAATCCTACCGGGCGTTCGGCAACGAACTGGGCCGTGACGCGACCCCGCTTGAGGCCGACCTGCCGCGCTTTGTCGACCTCAGCAAGGACTTCTACGGCAAGGACAAGCTGGAAGAGACCGGCGTGCGGGTGAAGTGCTGCACCCTGCTGATTGACGGACCGGAAGACGCCGATCCGTGGGGCCGCGAGGTGCTCTACACCGAAGACGGCGAGCGTGTGGGCCGTCTGACCTCCGGCGGCTATTCCGTGGCCTTCGAGAAGTCGATCGGCATGGGCTACGTCAAGCCCGAGCAGGCGGTCGAAGGCACCAAGCTCAAGGTCAAGATCATGGACCAGCTCTGGGACGCGACCGTCACCTGCGACAGCCCTTATGACCCGAAGAACGAAACCATCCGCAAGGACGGCTGAAGCCAGACGGACGCGCGGCGGCGCGGTATTTGGATCGTGAAAACAAAGGCCGGGCGGAAACACGCCCGGCCTTTTGACGATATCCGCCCCGTGTTCAGGCGGCCAGGACCACGCAGTTGCGCCCGGCTTTCTTGGCCTTGTAGAGCGCCTCGTCGGCACGGGTCATCAGCCGGTCAATGCTGCTGTCGCGCCCGGTGATTTCCGTGATCCCAATGCTCAGCGTCACACGCAGGCTCTCGTCCCCATAGGCCACGATTTGCTGCTCAGCGACGGTGCGGATGCGCTCGGCCACCTTGCGTGCTTCGGCCGCGTCACTGTTTCCCAGCAGCACCGCGAATTCCTCACCGCCAAGCCGGGCCAGCAGATCGGTCTTGCGGATGGCACTCCGGAATTGCGCCGCCAGATTTGCCAGAACCGCATCGCCTGCCGCGTGTCCATAGGTGTCATTGACCGATTTGAAATGATCGAGGTCGATCATCAGCAACGAAAACGGCGCGCCGCCATTTCGAAACGCCCAATACATATCCGCCGCGCGCTCGATAAAGGCCCGGCGGTTGGCGGCCCCGGTCAACATATCGGTCTGACTCAGATGCCGGATTTCATCGAGCTGTTCCAGAACCCGGAGCCGGGATGCGATCCAGCGGGCAATGCAGGACAGCCGCACACCGTCGCTTTCCGAAAAATGGTTGGGTGTCTTGTGCAGGACATTCACCGTGCCAAGGCAGAGATCCCCGGACATCAACGGTGCCAGGGCCAGCGACCGATACCCCGCATCGACCAAGGGCTTATGGAGCGGGAGGCCCTGTAATCTCAGGTCGGAGATCATCATCGGACCTCCATGCGCGATAGCCTTTGAGGCAAAACCACTTCCGTCGAGCGGCAAGACAAGGTCCGTGTCGAAAATGCTGCGACTGGAAAGGCTCTTCACAAACAGGGAATTGCCCTGTTTTCGGGCAATAGTGGCCCGGCTTGAAGCCATCGCGACGGGCAGCCAATCCGCGGTGGCCTGAAAAAGCTCTTCCTCGGAGGCCGCATTCGAAACGGCATCAATCAATCCAATCGGAAGCTGAACAGTGTCCATAAGACGACCTTCGGGAAATCACACACGCAATACTGTCAATCTGGCGGCATACAATGCCGCTCGGAGCACGTCTGTAAAGACTGAACATGTGTCAATGCACCCGGCCTTGCCATTGTGCCACAGGGCCATATGGTTCGGGCGAACGGGCAGAGCTGCCCGGCAAACCTTGGTAACAGGAGCACGACATGGGCCTGACAGTCTATCTTTCCGGTGAGATACACACCGATTGGCGCGAGCAGATCATCGAAGCATCGCAGGGGCTCGACCTGAGTTTTTCAGCGCCGGTGACCGATCACGCAGCCAGCGACGACTGCGGTGTGGCGATCCTTGGCGAGGAGCCAGACAAGTACTGGCACGATCACAAGGGCGCCATGGTCAACGCGATCCGCACCCGCAAGGGCATTCAGGATGCCGATGTGGTCGTGGTGCGCTTTGGCGAAAAGTACAAGCAATGGAACGCCGCCTTTGATGCCGGCTTTGCGGCGGCGCTGGGCAAGTCCTTGATTATCTTGCAACAGCCAGAGCATGACCACGCGCTCAAGGAGGTCGACGCCGCGGCGCTTGCCATGTGCCGCACACCGCAGCAGGTGGCGGAGATCCTCGCCTATGTGCTGACAGGGAAGCTGCCGGGGTGATGCGCGCAGTCTCTCTTGCCTTGTTGCTGACCGCCGCATTGTCTCAGCCGGCAGCCGCCCAATCCAGCAACGCGGCGCAGTACCTGCTGCGACAGAACCTCGTGGAGGCCTGCGGCGGCGCGGGCGGAACAGCGGCACCGGGCACGGTGATCGAAGCGGATCTGGACGCGGACGGGCGGCAGGATCTGCTCATCGCGCATGAAATGATCGAATGCCGCACCGGAAGCGCGCCGTATGGCCGAAGCATGCTCTGCGGGATGCAGGTCTGCACGGTGCGGATTTATCTGCGCCGGGGCAATCTGCTTGCCCTGACGACGGATTTTCTGGGCGGTGGCGTCACCGTGAACCGGAATGCGACGCCTCCGCTTATCAGCGGCTATGCCCATGGTGGTGGGCCTTGGGCGATCCGCTGGCGGGACGGGGCTTTCCGATGATCAGGTGACTTTGCCGCAACCGCCTGCACGACCGCGCTGATCCGCAATGCGGCCTGCGGCAAAGTCGCCCGTTCTGCTCCTGGTCAACCCTCGCGCGGCGGTGTGTTCAGGCCGATCTGCACCGCCGGTCGGGCCTCGAACCGTGTGATATAGGCCACGCAATTGGGGTGCTCGTCCCAGCCGACAACCTCCTTCGCGCCATAAAAATCCAGGGCCCGCAACCACGGGGCCAGCGCAATATCCGCAATGGAATAGTCACCGGCGATCCATATCTTTCCTTCAAGCGCCCCTTCGACCACGCTCAGCAGTCGCTTCGCCTCCCCGACATAACGCTCGCGGGGAAGCGGGTCGTCGATCTTGCTGCCCGCAAACTTCCAGAAGAACCCGAGCTGCCCGAACATAGGCCCGACGCCGCCCATCTGGAACATCAGCCATTGGAGCACCTCTGCCCGGTTCGCCGCATCCGTGCCGATCAGTTTCCCGGTCTTCTCCGCGAGATAGATCAGGATCGCGCCACTCTCGAACAGGCCAAGCGGTTTGCCGCCTGGTCCATCGGGATCGAGAATTGCCGGAATCTTGTTGTTCGGATTGAGGCTCAGAAACTCAGACGACTTTACGTCCGCATCCGACAGGGTGACGCGATGCGCCTCGTAGGGCAATCCAAGCTCCTCCAGCGCGATCGCCACTTTCACGCCGTTCGGCGTCGGAAAGCTGTACAGCTGAATGCGCTCAGGGTGTTGCGCGGGCCAGCGCCGGGTGATGGGGTGGTCGGTCAAAGCGGTCATTTCGTGTTCCTTTTCTCCAGTGGGGAGAGCCGAAATCATTTTCCCACTGGTATCCCGTGCATTTCCCGAAGGATATGGACGCAGATACGTTAAGATCAATGTGCGGCAATGCACCGCTTTTGTGGACAGTGGGAAGACTCATGCTTCAGGAATTCAAGAACTTCATCGCCAAAGGCAATGTCATGGACATGGCTGTCGGTATCATCATTGGCGCGGCCTTTACGGCCATCGTCACGTCGCTGGTCGGTGATATCATCAACCCGATCATCGCGCTGTTTACCGGCGGGATTGACTTTTCGGGCTGGTTCTACGCGCTCGACGGCAGTGATTACGCCTCCATCACGGCCGCCGAAGAGGCCGGTGCCCCGATCTTTGCCGTGGGCCGGTTTGTCATGGCGATCATCAATTTCCTGATCATCGCCTTCGTCGTCTTCATGCTGGTCAAGATGGTCAACCGCATCAAGGAAACCGCCATCCGCGAAGAAGAGGGCGTGCCAGCCGAGGAGAAACCCGCCGGTCCGACCGAGCTCGACGTGCTGCTGGAAATCCGCGACTCGCTGCGCAAGTAATCCACACCAAGAACACACAGCCAAAGGCCCGCCCAACCGGCGGGCCTTTTCAAAGGGTCATGGGCAAAGCGGCGCAGGGGCGGGTGCTGCGTGGTTGCCGCGCGCGGCGCATGGGGCTATCACGCAGCCGCACACCAAGGACGCGCCGATGACCCACGCCCTGAAACTTGCCTACGGAAGCGTCGCTGTCGCTTTGGTCGTGCTTGCGATCAAGGCGCTGGCGTGGTGGCTGTCCGGCTCCATCGCGCTGATGTCCGATGCGCTCGAAAGCATCGTCAACGTCGCCACCGCCATCGCTGCGCTCTGGGCCGTCCATGTCGCCTCCATCCCGCCGGACGAGGGCCACCCCTTCGGCCACCACAAGGCCGAGTATTTCAGCGCCGTGCTTGAAGGGGTGCTGATCGTCATCGCCGCCATCTTCATCCTGCGCGCCGCCTGGACCGGTTTCACCAGCCCGCCTCCCGACATCCAGGTCTGGCCCGGTCTCGGCGTGAATATCCTTGCCTCCGTGATCAATGGCGCGTGGTGCTGGGTCCTGCTCCGGCAGGGGCGCAGGCTGCGCTCGCCCGCGCTCATGGCCGATGGCCGGCATCTGCTCTCGGACGTGGTCTCCTCCGTCGGGGTGACGATCGGTGTGCTGCTCGCCGTGGCCACCGGCTGGCTCTGGCTCGACGCGGCGCTCGCGGCGTTGGTGGCGGCCAATATCCTGTGGTCCGGCTGGCAGGTGATCCGCGTTTCGATCGGCGGGCTGATGGACGAGTCCGTGCCGGGGGCGGACCTTGAAGCGATGCGCAGCGTTATCGCCGAAAATGCCGATGGGGCGGTCGAGGCCCATGACCTGAAGGCCCGCCATGCAGGGAGCGCCACCTTCGTGGAATTTCACCTCGTCGTTCCGGGAGAGATGAGCGTCGACGCCGCCCACGACATCTGTGACCGTATCGAAGCGGCGCTGCGCACGGAGATCAGCCAATGCACGGTCACGATCCACGTCGAACCGGAGCACAAGGCCAAGCACTCGGGCATCGTCGTTCTGTGATCAGGCGACTGTTTACCGAAACAGGACTGTGGTCCGGGGGCTTCCCCCGAGGATCTTGATGGCGCAACGATACCGGGGGCGGCTTCGTCAGACACCGCCCCCGGTCGACGCGCGTCAGCGCGGTGAAATCGCTCTTTCGGCCTCAGCTGACCAGGGAGGCGGGCGATACGGTTTCGATGCCAAGCGCCTCGCCGACCGCGGCATAGGTCAGCTGGCCTGCGTGCACGTTCAGACCATTCAGCAGGTGCCTGTCGTCGGCACAGGCCTTTTTCCAGCCCTTGTCCGCAAGCGCCAGCATGAAGGGCATGGTCGCGTTGCCAAGCGCAATCGTCGAGGTCCGCGCGACAGCGCCGGGCATGTTGGCGACGCAGTAGTGCATGATCCCGTCCACCTCATAGACCGGATCGGCATGGGTGGTTGCCTTGGAGGTCTCGAAGCAGCCGCCTTGGTCGATGGCCACATCGACCAGCGCCGCGCCCGGCTTAATCGTGGCAAAGTCCGCCCGCTTGACCAGCTTTGGCGCTGCCGCGCCGGGAACGAGGACCGCGCCGATGACCATATCGGCCTGGCTCAGATGCTCGGCCAGAAGGCCCGCGCTGGAGTAGCCGGTGCGGAAGACGCCGCCAAAGACATCGTCGAGATACCGCAGACGGTCGAGCGACCGGTCGAGCACCGTGACCTCCGCGCCCATGCCCGCCGCGATGCGCGCCGCATGGGTGCCGACGACGCCGCCGCCGATCACCAGAACCCGCGCCGGTCCAACACCCGGCACGCCGCCCATCAGCACGCCGCGACCGCCATTGGCCTTCTGCAGCGTCCAGGAACCGACCTGCGGCGCAAGCCGACCGGCGACCTCGGACATCGGCGCCAGAAGCGGCAGGCCGCCGCGCGCATCCGTCACCGTTTCATAGGCGATCGCCGTGCAACCGGAGGCCAGCAGATCCTTCGTCTGCTCCGGATCGGGCGCGAGGTGCAGATAGGTGAAAAGCAACTGGCCCTCGCGCAGCATCTTGCGCTCTGCGGCCTGCGGCTCCTTGACCTTGACGATCATGTCGGCGCTGGCAAAGATCTCCTCTGCCGTGTCGATGATGACCGCTCCGGCGGCGACATAATCGTCATCGGCAAAGCCCGCGCCAATGCCCGCGCCTTTCTGCACGATGACGTCATGGCCATGCAGCACCGCTTCCTGTGCGGCATTGGGTGTCAGGCCAACGCGGAATTCCTGGGGTTTGATTTCTGTCGGGCAGCCGATTTTCATTGGGGGAACCTCCTTGTTTCTTTGGCGCCGATCATCGTTGATTTCGCTTGCAATTTGCTTGTGAATTTGATGCGCTGCGGCGATCACTTTCGAAGATTTCTTCGAACATCTGCGCGCATCGCGGGAGGAATCTTCGAAAATGCAACTTGACGAGACAGATCGCCGTATCCTGCGCGTGCTTCAGCGCGAGGGCCGCATCTCCAACGCCGACCTCTCGGAGCGCGTCAACCTGTCTGCCTCCGCCTGTCACCGCCGGGTGCAACGGCTGGAGGCCAGCGGCGTGATCCGTGATTACGTCGGTCTGCTCGATGCGCGCAAGCTGGGCTTTCCAACCACCGTCTTCGTCGAAATCAAGCTGCAGGCGCAGGCCGACGATGTGCTCGACGCCTTCGAAAAGGCGGTCTCCCGCGTGCCGGATGTGCTCGAATGCCACCTGATGGCCGGAACGGCGGATTACATCCTCAAGGTCGTCGCCGAAGACACCGAGGATTTCGCCCGCATACACCGCCAATACCTCACGCGGTTGCCCGGGGTCGCGCAAATGCAATCCTCCTTTGCCCTGCGCACGGTGTTCAAGACGACGGCGCTTCCGGTCTGACGCTCCGCGCGCAGGGTCCCGCGCAAAACGCCCGATTGCGCCGAAATCCGATGCAGATTGCGACGTCCTGCCGTTGTCCTGCCGAAGAGGTTAGGCCATTCTGCCGGAACGGAAAATCGGGGGGTGAAGATGAGCTGGGATCACATCATTATCGGGGCGGGCAGCGCGGGCTGCGTGCTGGCCAAGCGGCTCAGCGATGCGGGCCGCCGGGTGCTGCTGCTCGAAGCGGGCGGGCAGGACAACTACCATTGGGTCCATATTCCCATGGGCTACCTCTATTGCATCAACAATCCCCGAACCGACTGGTGCTACCGCACGGCGGAAGAGCCGGGCCTGAACGGGCGGTCTCTGCTCTATCCGCGCGGCAAGGTTCTCGGCGGCTGCTCGTCGATCAACGGAATGCTCTACCTGCGCGGGCAGGCGGCGGATTATGACCATTGGCGGCAGATGGGCCTGCCCGGCTGGGGCTGGGATGACGTTCTACCCTATTTCAGGAAGTCCGAAGACTATGTTGACGGCCCCTCCGAAATGCACGGCGCGGGCGGCGAGTGGCGCGTCGAGAATCAACGCCTGCACTGGGACGTGCTCGACGATTGGATGGACGCCGCCGAGGCGGCTGGCCTGCCGAAGACCACGGATTTCAACACCGGCAACAACGAGGGCGTTGGCTATTTTCGCGTGAACCAACGCAACGGCTGGCGCATGAACACGGCAAAAGCCTTCCTGCGCACGCGTGAGACGGAGAACCTCAAGGTTGAAACCCAGGCCCACGCCAAGCACCTTCTCATCGAGAACGGGACAGTCGTAGGGGTCGCCTACGACCGCGCAGGCGAGGCGCGCGAGGCCCGCTGTTCCGGCGACGTGATCCTCTCGGCGGGGGCCATCAACTCGCCGCATCTGCTGCAACTGTCGGGAATCGGACCCGGCGCACTGCTGGCAGAGCATGGCATCGCCGTGGCCGTCGATGCGCCCGGGGTTGGCGCCAACCTGCAGGATCACCTGCAATTGCGCTGCTCCTGGCGCCTGACCGGGGCAAAGACGCTGAACACCATGGCCAATTCGCTTTGGGGCAAGGCGATGATCGGGCTGGAATACGCGCTCCGTCGCAGCGGGCCGATGTCCATGGCGCCCTCGCAACTCGGCGCCTTTGCCAAATCGCGCGCGGATCTGGAAACGCCGGATCTCGAATACCACGTGCAGCCGCTCTCGCTCGGAGCCTTCGGCGAGCCGCTGCACGATTACCCTGCTGTCACGGCCTCCGTCTGCAACCTGCGCCCCGAAAGCCGGGGAACGGTGTCGCTGACCTCGGCGGACTACCGCGACGCGCCGCGCATTGCGCCGAATTACCTGTCGACCGAGGGCGACCGCATGACGGCCGCCCGCGCCATCCGCCTGACCCGCAGGATCATGGCGCAGTCCCCAATGGCGCGCTACCAGCCCGAAGAGGTCAAACCGGGGATCGCCTTCGAGACGGACGAAGACCTCGCAGCGGCGGCAGGGGATATTGGCACGACGATCTTCCACCCGGTCAGCACCGTGCGCATGGGCACCGACGCGGATGCGCCATTGGACGCGGCGCTGCGATTCAAGGGGGTAGGCGGGCTGCGCGTGGTGGATGCCAGCGTCATGCCGACGATTTGCTCGGGCAATACGAATTCGCCGACGATCATGATTGCCGAGAAAGCGGCCGATATGATTCTCGCGGCGCGCTGAGGGGTTTCGGATCGCTTGCGCGATCCGACGTGGACAGGGGGCGCAGCCCCCTCGGCCTGCGGCCTCACCCCCGAGGTATTTCGAGGACCAAAGACGCATGGTGTGGCGCAGATCCTCGAACCTGTGCCACGCGCTGGATTTTTTGGGGCGTTAACCATGATCTTGGCGGAAACCGCCGGGCGTTCTGGCTGGCGCCTTGTGTTTTGTACCAAATCGACCGAGAATCGTACCAAACTCTGGTTAACGGCAGCCGGGCAGGGGCGAATGTCTGGGGCAGCCTTGTGGTGCAGCCCTGCAGGACCCCCTGCATCTTGATTAAGGATTTCGGCGTACGCTCCGTTACCCTGCGTGCGCCATATTAATACTTCGGCGTGTTGCACCCCGGTTAACGCGCCGAAACACGCCGCTGAGCCGCGTGGCCAGCGCGTCACGCCCTCGCTGGACGCCTCAGGGTTTCGGGTGGTCGTCATACTCGCCCGACAGAATGCGCCGGGCGTCGCCTTCGGGGTCGTCGTATTGGTTTGTCTTGATCGTGAAAACAAAAAAGGCGAGCCCGGCACCGCCGAGGATCAGCGAGATCGGTATAAGATATGTCAGGATATTCATAGTGTTACCTCAGGCGCAGGGCGTTGAGAGAGACGGTGATTGAGCTCGCGGACATCGCCAGTGCCGCGATCAGCGGCGAGCAGAGTCCAGCGATGGCCAAGGGCACCGCAATGACATTGTACCAGCTGGCGATGGTGAAGTTCTCCCGGATGCGCCGCACGGATTTTTCCGCCGTGTCCAGCGCCTCCGGGATCGGCTCCAAGCTATTGCCTAGCAACACAATATCCGACGCGACCCGCGCCGCATCAAGCGCACTCGCCGGAGAGATCGAGGCATGCGCGGCCGTCAGCGCAGCGGTGTCGTTCAGCCCGTCTCCGACCATCAGCACTTTGGCACCATCGTCCGTAAGGGACTGAATCCGTGCGGCTTTATCCTGTGGCAGGGCCTCTGAAAGCCAGTGCTGGATGTTCAGCCGGCTGGCCAGTGCCTCGACCGCTGCGGTGGTGTCGCCGGACATGACGATCACCCGCTTTCCCGCGCCTTGCAGGGCTGCAACTGCCGCTTCGGCGCCATCGCGCAGCCGGTCGGTGAAGGTGAAGGGTTGCGGCGTGCCGCCTTCGATGGAAAGCCAGGCGGAGGTCATCTTGGAGCTGCCTCCCCCGACCCAGGCGGCCCGGCCAAGGCGCACCCGTTGCCCGCACCAGAGGCCCTCGGTCCCGAACCCGGGAACTTCCGTGATTTCAGTGACTTCCGCCGGCAGGATGCCCGCCTCCCGTGCGGCTGCGGTCAAGGAGAGAGACAGCGGATGGGCGGAGCCCTGGGCGAGCGCGAGTGCAATTTCCAGGTCGCGGCGGGTGAAATCGTTGAGGTTGGTCAGCTCCGGCGCGCCCGCCGTCAGCGTGCCGGTCTTGTCGAACACCACCGTGTCGACCTGTGCCAGCCGCTCCAGCGCTGTGGCGTCCTTTATCAGCAATCCGCGCCGGAACAGGCGGCCGGACGCGGCGGTGGTGACAGCGGGCACGGCGAGGCCCAGTGCGCAGGGGCAAGTGATGATTAACACGGCTGCGGCAATGTTGACGGCGACCCGCAAATCACCCGACCACAGCCACCAGCCGATAAAACTTAACGCCGACAGGATATGAACTCCGGGCGCATAGAGACGCGCCGCCTTGTCGGCGATTGAGGTGTAGCGCGAGCGCCCGCTCTCTGCGACGGCGACCAGATCGGCCATGCGATGCAGCGAGGTGTCGCGGCCCACGGCTGTGGCGCGGATCAGCAAAGGCCCGGTCAGATTGACTTCACCGGCGCTGACGGTGCGGCCCGGTTCGGCCAGAACCGGCAGCGTCTCGCCGGTCAGAAGAGAGCGGTCCAGCTCGGATGTGCCGTCGACAATCACGCCATCCACGGGCATTCGGGCCCCGGGTTTGATCCGCAGGATATCGCCCGTAACCAACTCGGATACCGACACTTTTTCCTCTGCCCCATCCACGACGCGCCACGCGCGCGGCACCTCCAGAGCGGCCAGTTCCTCGGCGGCGGAACGCGCCACGGAGCGGGTGCGATGGTCCAGATAGCGGCCCGTGAGCAGGAAGAAAGTCAGCGCGATGGCCGCGTCGAAATAGGCGTGCTCGCCGGACAGGGACGTCTCCCAAAGGGAGGTGCCCACGGCCAGCAGAATGGCCAGCGAGATCGGCACATCCATGTTCAGCGACCGGGCCTTCAACGCGGTCCATGCGCTCTTGAAAAAGGGCTGCCCCGAGAAGGCAACGGCGGGCAGAACGATGGCCGCTGAAATCCAGTGGAACAGATCGCGCGTCGCACCCTCCGCGCCGGACCAGACGGCGATGGAAAGCAGCATCACGTTCATCGCGGCAAAGCCCGCCACCGCCAGTCGCATCAGCAGATCACGCCCGGCGCGATCTGTCGCCGTGGCGGAAATCATCGTGGAATCAAGCTCATGCGCCTCATATCCGGCACCCTCGACCACCGGGATGACGTCGGCAGCGGTCACCTGCGGGTCGGCTTCGATGCTCACGCGCTTCATCGTCAGATTGACGCGCGAAGAGCGCACTCCGGGCGCTGTGGCCAATGCGCGCTCGACCGAGGCCATGCAGGCGGCGCAGTGGATCGTCGGCAAGGAGAGGACGATATGCGCCTCCGCCGGAGCCTGCGCCGCGGCCAGCGCTTCGGCGGCGGGTGCGGCAGAGCAGGCCGGGCAGGCGGACACCGGGGGGCGCATTGTCGCAGTCATCTCAGCCTCCGATTGTCATTTCCAGACGTTGCTCGAACGGGATTCCGTCAAGCGAAACAGCCTTCAGCCAGACGTCCCAGTTGCCCGGGTGCAGATCGACATAGGCGACGTATTCCCTGCCGTTGTAGTTGAAATCCGGGTTCAGGTCATCGCTTACGTTGGTTGGACGGCCGACCTTGGCTTCCAGTTTTCCGGCCTGCACCGGGCGCCCGGCCTCATCGGTGATCGAGAGCAGCAGCATGCCATCATCCAGCGTCGCCTTGATATCCCAGCCAAGGGATTCCTGCGCCGCCTTGCGATCGTTGAAGGTCTGGCTGGCGACGTAGGAGTTCGCCACCTCCAGCCCCGGAAAGGTTTTTACGGCGTTGTAAGCCAGCGCGAGGTTCACCGCGATGATCACGCCGAAAGCCCCGCCGAAGATGCCCAGCACGTGCCAGCCTGTCAGTTTGCGTTCTTTTGCCTTCGCCATCAGTTGGCCCTTCCGTTGAAGATGGTATCCTTGTAGGCGCGGTCGCCGTTGGTCAGATCCTCGACCCAGACGCGGACGTCCTCACGCTCGCTTTCTGCCGGTTCGGACCCGCGTGGGGCAATGATAAAGACCTTCTGCAAATAGGTCTCGTTGGCAGGCACGGTGACCGTTTCATAGGGGGTGCCTTCCAGCTGGATCCGGAAGAATTCGTTTCCGCTCAGGGTGATCCGGAACGGGCGATCCTCTCCGTGCTTGTTCAGAAGGCGCACGTCATAGCTGTTGCGGATGGAGCCATCCGACAGGGTGACGAAGGTCGGATTGCGCACCGGGGCGACGGTCAATTCGATCTCAGGTCGGATGAAGAGGGCAAAGACGAGGCCAACCCCGACAAGCGACCATAGCGTAGTGTAGAGGATCACCCGCGGCCGGAAGATGTGTTTCCAGACCGAGCGCGGTTCGTGGCCCGCGCGTTCGCGTGTCTCATCCGACAGGGCGAGATAATCGATGAGGCCGCGCGGTTTGCCCACCTTGTCCATGACATCATCGCAGGCGTCGATGCACAGCCCGCAGGTGATGCAGGCCATCTGCTGGCCGTCGCGGATGTCGATACCCATCGGACAGACGTTGACGCAGGCATTGCAGTCGATGCAATCGCCAAGCCCCTCACGGGCCTTGCCTTTTCCGCGCGGCTCACCGCGCCATTCGCGATAGCCGATGGTCAGGGTGTCTTCGTCCATCATCGCGGCCTGAATACGCGGCCAGGGGCAGGCATAGATGCAGATCTGCTCGCGGGCAAAGCCGCCGAAGAAAAAGGTGGTCAGGGTCAGGATCAGCATCGTCGTATAGGCGACAGGATGGGCGTTACCGGTCACCAGATCCACGGCGAGCGTCGGCGCGTCGGTGAAATAGAAAACCCATGCGCCCCCGGTGGCGAGCCCGATCAGGAACCAGATCGTCCATTTGGTAAGGCGCAGGCGGATTTTGTGGGCGTCCCAGTTTTTCTGGCGATGAAGGCGCAGGCGGGCGTTGCGGTCGCCTTCAACCCACCGTTCGACGAGGATGAAGAGGTCGGTCCAAACGGTCTGTGGGCAGGCATATCCACACCACACCCGGCCTAGCGCCGAGGTGAAGAGAAAAAGGCCAAGCCCCGCCATGACCAAAAGCCCGGCAACAAAGTAGAATTCGTGCGGCCAGATTTCGATCCAGAAAAAGAAGAAGCGGCGCCCGGCAAGGTCCAGAAGCACCGCCTGATCCGGCAGTTCCGGACCGCGATCCCAGCGAATCCAAGGGGTTATATAGTAAACGCCCAGCATCAGCGTGAGCAGGACCCACTTCATGTTGCGGAAGTTGCCCGAAACGCGGCGGGGAAAGATCGGCTCGCGTGCTTGGTAGAGGCTCGGTGCTGGGGGTGGGGTGTCAGACACGGGGAATCGCTCGCTTGGGTCGTGTTGGTTGCCAGTCTTTTCACAGCTTGCGCGGTCGGACTCTTTGACCTGCATCAATATCTGCATCTTTGATCTAGCTTTTCGGGACGCGGAGGCCTTCACCATTTCCGGAGCCCGCCGCTTCCCTGCGCAGCCAGGCCAGGAAATCGCGCAGCGGCGGGCGGTGCACACCGGGACGGGTAACCAGATAGTAACCCTTCTTGCGCGCGTCCTGAAACAACACTTTGAGCCGCCCGGCGCGCACATCATCCTCCACGAAGACACCTGCGACGATGGCCACGCCCTGATCCTGCCGGGCGGCCTCCAGCATCATGTTGCCGGGCAGCGCGGTCATGCCGTGACCGGGCGAGCGGGTGACGCCATTCTCGGCCAGCCAATTGTTGGCCTCGTTGGTGCCAAGCTCCTGGAGCCAGTGATAGTCCTCCAGATCCGCAGGGCTGGTGATTTCCTTGCCGCTGACCAGCCGTGGAGAGGCAACAACGACGATGGGCGATCTGACCAGAAGCTCGGCTTCCAGACCGGGCCAGTCCCCGGAGCCATAGCGCAGGGCGAGATCAATACCGCCGGGTTCGAGCGGTTTGACTGCCGCCGTGGGGTCCAGCATCAGATCAATTTCCGGGTGCTTTGCGCGAAAGCTGCTCATGCGCGGCATGAGCCAGGCCGAGGCGAAGGTCGGTGTGGTCGAGATCTGCAAGGCTCTGTGCGCGTCGGCGCCGGTCAGCGCGTCGATGGTCTGGACGATCTGACCAAAGCCTTCATTCAGGCTATGCGCCAGAGTCTCGCCCTCGGCGGTCAACACCAGCTTGCGCCCGGACCGGTTCAGCAAAGTCACGCCCATGTGTGCCTCTAGGCTGCGCATTTGTTGGCTGATGGCGGCGTGGGTCACGTTGAGCGCCCGCCCGGCGGTCTCGACAGAGCCGGTGTCGGCATAGGCCGCAAAGGCGCGCAGGGCGCTGAGAGGGGGCAGGCTGGTCCAGTTCATATGTTAGTTCAGTTTACATTTCAGAATTTTTGCTGAGTCGTCCGAAAACCGGGAATGGACCATAGATAGACGCACATACATCAATCAACGAAAGGATAGACCGTTGTTCAACGTCTTTGCAAAAACTTTCATGACTGCTACGCGGACCTCGTCGGAGTTTCGCGATCGCCAGACCCTGCCAAAGCTGCGCTGGAGCAAGGAGGACCTGCCGTTCTGCACCCCCGCGGGCGGCAGTCTGCCAAGCGTGCGACGCTTTGATCCGATAACAAAGCGTGGCGGATGCGGCGCGGCGGACGATTGACCCCAAGACGCGGGGCGGGCTGCAGAGCAAAAGCCGCTTCAAGCTGTAATCACCCGGCGATCGGCAGCCCTGCTGCATCCACTCTTTTGCGGCAGGGAATTGGCCGATCCCAGCGCGGCACTTGAGCCCTTGTGGAATCCGCGATCCCGGCCAGACGCGTGTTCGTGCCTGACGGTGAGGCCGTCGTTTTCGGCATTGGGCGATCAACCGGGCGATCCGGACCTGATGCGGCAACCATTGGCGCGTGTCACGGAAACATGTCTATCCGATCTTTTGTTCGGGACAGCGAAGCGGCCCTCCAAGGTCCGGCACCGAATAAAGACGTTTATCGGTCCTCGGTGTCGATATCGAAGAACTGGAGATATTTTTCGATCGCCCGCGCGATTTCGTCCTCCGGTTTGTCCGGTTCGGGCATCTGGTATATGTGTTGGCGTATGCCGATATAGACGATGCCGCCATGCAGGTTCCAAACGTCTTCCATCTTTGGCAGGGTGCCCGTGCGCGCCATGGCCTGTGTTTCAACCAGGAGAGGCATCAGGATCACGTTCGCCAAATGGTCGAGATAGCGTTGGTTCAGCGATGCGCCGGCAAGCCCCGAGAACATAAAGATGCGCATCCAGTCCCGCTCAAATATCAAGGCGCTGTATTCGCTGTAAAAGGCAAGAAGGCGTTGGCGCAGCGGTACGCTGCGATCTGTCAGGCGTTCGGGCCAGTCGGGTGACAGACGACCAATATAGACTTTTTCATACACCGCTTCGATCAGCTCGTCCTTGGTCGCGAAGTAGTTGAAAATAAGCGATTGTGTGACGCCCAGACGCCGCGCCAATTCGCGCGTCTTTCCGTCCAGCCCAACCTCCGCGAAAAACCGCACAGCTTCGTCAATGATCTGTTGGCGACGCTCAGCCGGAGGCAGGCGCTTCCGCGTGGCGCCCTCGTCGCCATCGCTGGCGGGTTTGTCGACGTGTCCGTGCATTGTGCGCCCTCGGGATTTTGGTAGTCGCAAAAATTTCTGCTTGCAACGACTCAGTTTTAAAGATCATCTGCTCAATACAATTGATCAAGCGCTTAATAAGGTGCGGGTCACAATTGAAGGGAGGACGCCATGAAGGCATCAGCGGGCGGTTATGCCCGGGCCGAAAGCGTGCGGCATGCGCTTGATTTGCTGGCCGGCTCAGACGGTCAAGGGCGTGTGCTGGCAGGCGGGCAAAGCTTGATCGCAGCGATGAACATGCGCCTGTCGGTTGGTGATCTGTTGGTCGATATCTCGAAGATCAGCGACCTTTCGGGGATTTCCGTCGAGGGCGACACGCTTCGGATTGGCGCGCTGACCCGCCACGCGAAAGTCGGCTCTGATCCGCAGGTGAAAGCGCACGCGCCGCTCTTGAATGACGCCGTCATCCATATTGCCCATGCCGCCATTCGCAACCGTGGCACAATCGGAGGGGCGCTGGCCCATGCCGATCCGGCGGCGGAATTCCCTGCCTGCGCTCTGGCGCTTGGCGCAACGATGCATGCAGAAGGGCCGGACGGTCCGCGCACCATTGCTGCGGAGGATTTCTTTGAAGAGGTTTTCACCACGGCACTGGACGAAACCGAGATCCTGACCGCCATCACGGTGCCCATCGCAGAGCAAAACGAGGTTCATATCCTCGAAGAGGTCGCGCGCCGTTCGGGCGATTACGCTCTGGTCGGGTTGTGTCTTGTCAAACGCGCGGCGGGCCATCGCATCGCACTTTTTTCGGTCGGACCAAGACCGGTATTGGCAAGCGGGGCAATGGTCGCGCTTGACGCGGGTGACCTCGAAGCCGCCGTCGCGGCCCTGGCTGAAGACATCGATCCGCCGTCTGACACGCAGGCTAGTGCAGCCTATCGTCGGCATCTGGCCGGTGTGCTGCTGCGCCGTGCCGTCGCGCGCCTGGAAGGAGACAAGGCATGACCGGGATGTTTCGTGAAAGCGTGGACGTGTCCCTGACCGTCAATGGAGAACCGGTCGAGGCGCGTGTTCCCGCCGGCCAGCACATGATTGATTTTCTGCGCCTCCAGTTGGGCCTGACCGGCGCGCACGCCAGTTGTGAGCATGGCGTTTGCGGTGCCTGCACGATTCGCGTGGATGGAGACGCGGTGCGGGGCTGTCTGATGCTGGCGGCGCAGGCGGATGGCGCCGAGGTCTGGACCGTGGAAGGTCTGACGGAAACCAACGCGATCGCGGACCTGCAGGATGCGTTCGTGGCGCGCAACGCATTGCAATGCGGGTTTTGCACGCCGGGCATGCTGGTCGCTGCAGAGGAGTTGCTGTCGAAAGGCGGCGTGCCGAGCCGGGCGGAGATCCGCGAGCACCTGTCGGGCAATTACTGCCGCTGCACGGGTTACGAAGCCATCATCGACGCTGTCGAAAGCGTCGCGCATGGCCGCACCGGAAAGGCAAAAGCATGACGATTGCATTCAACAATCCCGACCGCCCGAATTCCTACATAGGCAAGACCGTGCCGCGCCCGAACGCCGCCAAGCTGGTTCAGGGTCGTGGCCGCTATGTCGATGACATCGTTCTGCCGCGTATGGTGCACGTGGCGTTTTCCCGCTCGCCCGTGGCGCATGCAAAGATTGGGACCATTGATCTTGACGAAGCAAAGAAAGTCAAAGGCGTCCTGCGTATCTTTACGGGCAAGGATCTGGCCGAGGTCTGCACCCCGTGGGTCGCTGTTCTGGCGCATCTCAAAGGGCTGAAATCGCCGCCCGAACATCCGCTTGCCGTGGACCGGGCCTGCTGGGTCGGGGAACCGGTCGTGGCCGTTGTCGCCACGACCCGTGCCGCTGCCGAGGAAGCGTCATCCCTGGTGATGGTCGATTACGAAGACCTGCCTGTCGTGACGGATACGATGAGCGCACTGGACAAGGACACACCGGTCATTCATCCCGAATTGGGTGACAACCTCGCCTTTCAGCGCCTGCACGAGGAAGGCGACGTCGACGCGGCGTTCGAGGGCGCACACAAGGTCATATCGGCCAGTTTCCGAACCGCGCGTCATACCGGTGTCACGCTGGAGCCGCGTTCGATCCTTGTCGATTGGAACCCGGCAGACCAGCAGATGACCGCGTATCATGCGACGCAGGCGCCGCATATGATGCAGACCGTCCTTGCCAAGCATCTCGACATCTCCGAAAGCCGTGTGCGTGTGATTTGCGGGGACGTGGGCGGATCCTATGGCATCAAGGTACACGTCTATCCCGACGAGGTGGCGACAGCCGCCATTGCAAAAGTGATGGGTCGCCCGGTCAAGTTCATCGCCGATCGCCTGGAGAGCTACACATCGGATATCCATGCCCGTGATCACCAGATCGAGGCCAGGATCGCGGTCGATGAAAATGGCAGGATTCTTGCCATGGATGTCGATGACTGGACCGGGATCGGGCCTTATTCGGTCTATCCCCGCACCTCCGCAATCGAAGGCAATCAGGTCGTCAACCTGTGCGGCGGCCCGTATGATTTCGCCAATTACCGCGCACAGACCACGGTGGTGTTCCAGAACAAGGCGCCAACCTGTCAGTACCGTGCAGTCGGCCACCCCATCGCCGTGGCGATCACCGAGGGATTGGTCGATATGGCAGCGGCCGCACTCGGCATGGACCCGGTCGAGATCCGGCGGCGCAACATGTATGCCGACGATGCGTATCCGGTGACGTCGCCCGCCAAGATGCGGTTCGAAGGCCTGTCTCATCATGCGTCGATGGACAAGCTGATGGAGATGATGGACTACGACGCGCTGCGCGCCGATCAGGCCGAAGCCAGCAAGCAGGGCAAGCATCGCGGTATCGGCATCGCCAGCTTCATCGAACTCACCAACCCGTCGCCCTTCATGTACGGCATTGGTGGCGCGCGGATCTCGGCGCAGGATGGCTGTACCGTTCGAATGGACCCGGATGGCTCGGTCGTTGCGCTTTCGGGTGTGACAGAGCAGGGGCAGGGCACCGAGGCGATGCTGAGCCAGATTGTGGCCGAAGGGGTCGGCGTCAAACCATCGAACGTGCGGGTGGTGACCGGCGACACGCAGGTCACACCTTACGGTGGCGGAACATGGGCCTCGCGCGGCGCGGGTATCGGCGGCGAGGCGGCTTTGCAGGCGGCCCGAGCGCTGCGCGGCTCGATTCTTGAGGTCGCGGCTGCCATGCTTCAGGCGGATGCGGCAAACCTGGATATCCGCGATGGTCAGGTGGTTGACGCGGGCAGTGGAGACGTGCGGATGCCGCTCGAAGAACTGGGGCGGATCGTGTACTTCCGGGGCGATACCTTGCCCAAGGATCTGCCGCGCGAACTCGTTCAGACCCGGCACTTCATCACGATGGAGTATCCGTTCGCCTTTACCAACGGGGTTCAGGCCTCTTACCTGGAGGTCGACACCGACACGGGCGTCGTGACCCTGCTCAAACATTGGTGCGTTGAGGATTGCGGGCGCGTGATCAATCCACAGCTGGTTGATGAGCAGATACGGGGAGGCATCGTACAGGGCCTTGGTGGCGCGCTCTACGAGGAAATCCACTACGACGAGGATGGCCAGCTGCTCAATGGCTCCATGGCCGACTACCTTGTGCCGATGGCCGCAGAAATGCCGGACATGCAGATCGGTCACGTGGAAACGCCCACCAAGGAAAGCGAATTGGGAGCCAAAGGCGCAGGCGAGGCCGGAACCGCCGGCGCCCCTGCCGCCGTGATGAATGCGATCAACGATGCCCTGCGCCCGCTTGGGGCGCAGGTGACGGAAATGCCCTTCACGCCGGAACGTATCCTGCGGGCATTGGGAAAGATACAAGACTGAACCAAAGGGCGCCGGGGGAGCGGCGCCCGATCAAAGGGAGGAACCCGAATGAAACTGACTGCCCTCACGACGGCCACGGCCGTTCTCTTCGGTGGCGCTGCGTTTGCGCAGCAACAGATCACCGTCAACATCGGCTCGTCGCATCCAGAGGCCAATATCTGGGTCTACGCAATGAAGAACACCTTTCAACCCGAGGTGAACCGGATCCTTGCCGAGAACGGCAACGCGTATCAGGTGAACTGGGCCGAGAGCTACGCCGGGACGCTTTACAAGTTCACCGACACCCGCGAAGCGGTCATGGACGGCATCGTCGATGTCGGCATGGTCGGCACGGTGTGGGAAGGCGCGAACATGCCGCTTCAGAACGTGACTTATTTCACGCCTTTCGCGACCGAAGATCACCGCATGATCATCGAAATTTTCGACGACCTTTCGGAAAACCTGCCGGAACTGAAGAACAGCTGGGCCGAGAACGGCATGGTGCACCTGTCGTCGCTGATCACCGACAGCTATGACATCTATGGCACCTTTCCGGTCAACACGATGGCGGACCTGCAGAACCGCAAGCTGAACGCGCCGGGCACCTCGGCCAACTGGCTGCGTGAAACCGGTGCGACCCCGGTCGATGGGGCGTTGACCACTTACTACACCAACATCCAGACCGGCGTGACCGAAGGCACCCTGTCCTTTGCGTCGGGTATCCTGCCGACCCGCGTCTATGAAGTCGCGCCGGAACTGACCCGCGTCGGTATCGGCTCGATGTATTTCGGCGGAATTGCCGCGAACAAGGACTTCTTCGACGCATTGCCCGCGCCGGTTCAGGCCGCGTTCCGCGAGGCAGCCCAGGCAACCTCGATCGCCCATGGCGATTACGTGGGTGATCTGGCGGCACGCGCGCTGGACGAAATGCAGGCGGCGGGTCTGACCATCCACCAGCTGTCCGATGCGGAAAAGGCCAAGTGGGTCAACGGCCTGCCCAACATCATTGAACCGTGGTTGGAACAGACCGGCGATGCGGGCAAGACTGTGCTCAAGGCCTATTTCAACGCTCTGCGCGACCGCGGCGCAACACCGCTTCGGAACTGGGACGAAGGTCTCTGAGAGCGCAATACGAACAAAGCGCCTGCCGGGCTCCTTGGGATCGGGCGGGCGTACCCTTGGCAGCAGGACGCCCGGCAATGAGCAATGAAGACACATCAGAGTTGCAGGAGGACCGCTTTGTTCCGGCCTTTTCGCAATCTCCGTATGGCGCGGTTCTCGGATCGGTTGCGGCGGCCATGTCTGCGGTCGGCACGGCCAGCATCGGTGCGCTGATGCTCCTGATCGTTGCGGATGTGATCGGAAGAAACTTTCTCGATGCGCCCATCACCGGTGTATCGGAGATTGCTGCCCGCGGGGTCGTTGCCATCGTCTTCTTGCAGGTGCCAGCCGCAATCCTGCAGCAGCGTCTGACCCGCGCCGATTTTCTGGTTCGCCGTCTGAAGAGCTCCAGCCCTCTGTTGGTGGCCTGGCTTGAGGCGCTGTTCTGTCTCGCCGGTGCCGTTGTCTTTGCCCTGGTCTTCTGGGCCTCATGGCCGAAATTCCAGAGCGCCTGGCTCAGCGCCGAGTTCTTCGGGGTGCAGGGGGTCTGGACCATTCCGACCTGGCCATTCCGCGCCATCACCGTCGTTGGCTGCGCAGTCGCTGCGCTTGCGGCGCTTTACAGAGCGCGCAAAGAAATCCGCAGCGTCAGGAGCACGGCATGACGACCTTGACCATCGGCTTCATCCTCATCGCCGTGTTGATCGCGCTTGTGCTGCTGGGGATGCAGATCGCCTATGCATTGTTTGGCGTGGCTTTTGCCGGGATCTGGATCATTCGCGGCAATATTGACCTGTCCTTTCGGATGCTCGAACTGACCGCCTATTCGGGGATTGCCGACTACCTGTTCGCCACCATTCCGCTGTTTGTCTTGATGGGGCTTTTGGTCAGCGTGTCCAATGTCGGGCGCGACACCTTCGAAGTGGCGGAAGAGCTGTTGCGCCGGATGATTTGCGGTCTTGGCGTCGCCACAGTTGCCGCAAACACGATCTTTGCCGCGGTCACTGGCGTGTCGATCGCCTCGGCGGCGGTCTTCACCCGCGTCGCGGTGCCTGAAATGACCCGCCACGGCTATCGCCCCGCGTTTTCTGCTGGCACCGTCGCCGGGTCGTCGGTTCTGGGAATGTTGATCCCGCCGTCGCTGTTGCTGATCATCTACGGCGTTCTGGCCGAGGTTTCGATCGGCGGAATGTTCATTGCGGGCATCATTCCCGGATTGATGCTGGCGCTGGGGTTCGTCGCCATGCTGATCGGAATCACGATCGCCTTTCCCGGTTTCGTGCTGAATGATCCGGACGCCGTGCGCGAGCGACGGCTGGACCGTGATTTCACACCGATGCCGCTGAAACAGCTTTTTCTCAAACTGCTGCCCATCGTCCTGCTGGTCATCCTGGTTCTGGGCGGACTGTACACCGGGTTCTTCACCCCGACGGAGGCAGGCGGTATCGGCGCATTTGGTGCCTTGATCGTCGCGCTGTCCCGCCGCAGCCTCGATCGGCACAAATTGTGGCAAGTGATGAAGCAGACCGGTGTGATTTCGGTGTCCATCCTGTTGCTTTTGGTCGCAGCATCCTTCTATTCGCGGATGCTGGCCATCGCAGGACTGCCCAATGCCATCGCGGGTCTGGTCGCGGGCTCCGGCTTTGGCCCGATGGGGTTCCTGTTCTTCTACGCCATGATCATCCTGCTGATGGGAATGATCCTCGACAGCACGTCGATCCTGTTGATCATGGTGCCGATTGCTGCGCCGATCGCACAGGGCCTTGGGCTCGACCTCATGCACTTCGGCATCGTGACCGTGATTGCGGTAGAGATCGGCCTTCTGACGCCGCCCTTCGGGATTTCGGTCTTCACGGTTCACAACACGCTGAATGATCCGGATGTCTCGGTTGAACAGATCTTTGCGGCCACCTTGCCGTTCATCGCCGTCATGCTCGTGGTTCTTGTGATCGTGTCACTTGTGCCCGCGACCGTGACCATGTTCCTGTCTTGACGGGACGAAGGCCAGCTTGATCCCGCTGCGCAGGCGATCATGACGCGTCCGGTGCTCAGCGCGCTTCATTCAAGACATTGCGCCGGTGTTGGGCCCTGTAGAAGGCGTCCGTATCCGGGCTGTCAGTTGGTGCGCGTCAGGTCCGGCTTCGGCCTGCTGAAACGTCGGGGGTGGTGGCGGGCGGGATGAGGAAAGGACGCCGGTGCTTCAGGAAACGCGCGAACAGGACGAAGCACCGGCGCCAGGACCCTGCCTTTGGAGCGGGGTTTTCATGTGATCCGGGGAAGCCCCCTGATCTATGCCACGAGTGTCGCGCGTTTGCCGGCATGAATCATTGATGCAAATCAAATCCTTCACACCCATACGCAGGTTTTTGAATATTATTTCGAATACATGTTTCCATCTGGCGCAGCCGGGCAATGGGCCAATAGAAAACGGGCCGGAGATTACCCCGGCCCGCGTCGCGATCTGAAGGGACGTCAGATCTTATTCGCCGCCACCGAGACCGTGGACATAGGTCGCCACGGCGCGAATCTCGGCTTCGGAGAGGCGCTCGTTCCAGTTCGGCATGACGCCATAGCGGGAGTTCATGACCGTCTCGTGGATGGCGTCATAGCTGCCACCATAGAGCCAGATCTGATCGTTCAGCACCGGTGCGCCCTGCATCCGGTCACCGCCACCATTCTCGCCGTGGCAGGAGGCGCAGTTGTTGAGGAAGACCTCTTCGCCTGCGGCGGCCATCTCGGCGTTCTTGGGTTCCGCGCCTGAGAGCGTCATGACGTAATTGACCACTTGCTCGATCTGCTCGGGCTCAAGCAGCTCGTCGCGACCAAAAGCGGGCATCTGCGATTGCCGCAGCCAGTCTTCGTCAGACGGCTGGCGGATACCGACGCTGATCGTGGTGTGAATGTCCTCGATCGTGCCGCCCCAGAGCCAGTCGTCGTCCTGCAGGCTGGGATAGCCGGCTGCCCAACCCGGTTCGCTGGAGCCGTTGGCACCGCGTCCGTGGCATTGCACACACCAGCTGTTGAACACGGCCTCGCCTGCGTTGCGGGCATAGGTGTTCAGCTCGGGATCGGCGGCGATCTCGGTCAGCTCGACAGACGAGAGCCGTTCGTTGATCGCGGCGTTGGCTTCCTCGACGACCGCGATCTCCTCTGCGACCTCGGCGCGCGTGGAATAGCCAAGCACACCGGCCGTCGCCGAATTCACCAACGGCCAGGCCGGGTAGGCGATGGTATAGCCAATGCCCCAGACGATACAGGCATAGAAGGTATACAGCCACCAGCGCGGGAGCGGTTTGTTGTACTCCTTGATGCCGTCCCAGCTGTGTCCCGTCGTCTCATAGTCGAGATCGTCGTTGTTCTTGTTGTCACTCATGTCCCGGCCTCCTTATTCGGCTGGTTTGTCGCCCGTGACGGGCGCAGGGCGATCATCATGGCGAAAGGGAATGTTGGCCGTGTCCTGATGAACCGAGGAAGAACCGGGCCGCATGGCCCAGATTACGATCCCCAGGAAAAAGGCGAACATCGCCAGAAGCGCCCAGCTGTCTGCGAGTTGGCGCAGGAAAGAATAGTGTTCCATCTGCTGTCTCCTCAGCGGCTTGCGTCAGGGGTGAAGGTCGAGAAGTCGACCAAGGTGCCCAGCATTTGCAGATAGGCGATCAGTGCGTCCGCCTCCGATATGCCCGGCTGTCCATCGAAGTTGCGCACGTTCACGTTCTCCCCGTAGCGCTCCATGAGACCGTCATAATCGCTCTCCGGGTCCGCCTGTGCGGCGAAATCGGCGCGGGCGGTTTCGATCATCTCGTCGGAATAGGGCACACCGACAAACGCGTTGGTGGCCATCAGATCACCTATGTACTCGCCTTCGATCATGCGGGTTTCAAGGAAACCGTACTTGGGCATGACCGACTCCGGCACCACCGATTGCGGGTTGCGCAGGTGGTCGACGTGCCATTCGTCCGAATAGCGGCCGCCGACGCGGGCGAGGTCCGGACCGGTGCGTTTGGACCCCCACTGGAACGGATGGTCGTACTGCGACTCCGCCGCCAGAGAGTAGTGGCCATAGCGTTCCACCTCGTCACGCATCGGGCGGATCATCTGACTGTGACAGACATAGCAGCCTTCACGGATATAGATGTCGCGCCCCGCCAGCTCCAGCGGCGTGTAGGGACGCATGCCTTCGACGTCTTCGATGGTATTGTCGAGATAGAAGAGCGGAACAATCTGCACCAGCCCCCCGATCGTCACCGTGAGGAAGGCAAAGATGGCCAGCAGGGTGACGTTCTTCTCGAGGACGGCGTGTTTGTCTAGAATTGCCATTGGATCCGGTCCTCCTTATTCGGCCGGCGTGGCATGGGCCGCGGCGGTGCTGGCTTCTACGGCCGGCGAGCGCTTTGCGGTCATCCACAGATTGTAGCACATGATCAGGGCACCGGCGACATACATGCCACCGCCAAGAGCGCGGACAACGTACATCGGGAACTTTGCGGCGACGGTGTCGGCGAAGGAGTTCACGAGGAAGCCGTTCGCATCCACCTCACGCCACAACAGGCCTTCCATGATGCCGGTCACCCACATGGAGGCGGCGTAGAAGACGATGCCGATGGTGGCGAGCCAGAAGTGCCAGGACACCATGCTGAGCGAGTACAGGCGTTGACGGTTCCAGAGCTTCGGCACGAGGAAGTAGAGCGCGCCAAAGGTGATCATGCCGTTCCAGCCAAGCGCGCCGGAGTGGACGTGACCGATGGTCCAGTCGGTGTAGTGCGACAGCGAGTTGACCGCGCGGATCGACATCATCGGGCCTTCGAAGGTCGACATGCCGTAGAAGCCGATGGAGATCACCATCATGCGGATCACCGGGTCGGTGCGCAGCTTGTCCCATGCGCCCGAGAGCGTCATCAGACCGTTGATCATCCCGCCCCAGGACGGCATCCACAGCACGATGGAGAACACCATGCCAAGGGTCGACGCCCAGTCAGGCAGCGCGGTATAGTGCAGGTGGTGCGGACCGGCCCAGATATAGAGGAAGATCAGCGCCCAGAAGTGAATGATCGACAACTTGTAGCTGAACACCGGACGTTCGGCCTGCTTCGGCACGAAGTAGTACATCATGCCAAGGAAGCCGGCGGTCAGGAAGAAGCCCACGGCATTATGGCCGTACCACCACTGGACCATGGCGTCCTGCACACCCGAGAAGACCTGAACCGACTTGCTGCCCCAGATCGAAACCGGAATGCTAAGGTTGTTGAACACGTGCAGCATGGCGACGGTCAGGATGAAGGACAGGTAAAACCAGTTGGCGACGTAGATATGCGGCTCCTTGCGGCGCACGATCGTACCGACGAACACGGCGAGATAGACCAGCCAGACGATGGTCAGCCACAGATCGACGTACCATTCCGGCTCTGCGTATTCCTTGGATTGGGTGCCACCCAGAAGGTACCCTGTCGCTGCGAGAACGATGAACAGGTTGTAGCCCCAGAACACGAACCAAGCCGCGTTGCCGCCCCAGAGGCGCGCCGCCGAAGTCCGTTGAACCACGTAGAAGGACGTCGCGATCAGGGCGTTGCCGCCAAAGGCGAAAATCACCGCAGAGGTGTGCAGCGGGCGCAGGCGTCCGAAGTTCGCGTAGCCCTGTGCCCAATCAAAGTTGAGCACCGGAAACGCAAGCTGCGCTGCGATGAACGTCCCGGCGAGGAAGCCGATGACACCCCAGAAGGCGGTTGCGATCACGCCGGCGCGCACGACGCCGTCCATGTATTCGTTTTGTGGATGCACTGCGATCACATCCTCATCGGTGTTGCGCAGTGTCCAGATGAAAAGCCCGGCCGCGACCAGCAGAATGATGAACGCGTGGACCTGATAAGCCAGATCGCGGGCATAGTTGGTGGCGACCATCGCGAAAATCACCACCAAACCAAGCGCGATGAGCTTGATATAATTCGACATTGTTCGTCCCTTCGTCTTCCCTGCGCGATTCGGATTTCCGGCAGGCGGTTATTAGACTGTCGGCGTTGTGCGATACTCGGGTAAAGAGGACCTTGATCTGCATCAATGGATTGGCGGTTGGCACTTGATGCGTGTCAATGTGATGCGTTTGGAGCGGCTGTAGCCTGTTTTGGAGCAACCCTGCCTTGTGACCGAGGAAACGCGAGGATTTCCCATGAGCTACAAAACGATACTGACCGTCGTCACCGATCCTGATCTGGCCGAAAGCACCGTTGAGCATGCCGTTTCGGTGGCACAGGGGGCTGATGCCCATCTCGATGTCATGTGCCTTGGCGTGGATCGCACGCAGACCGGGTATTACTATGCCGGGGCCAACGCGATGGTCCTGCAGGAAACGCTGAACCGTGCCACGACCGAAGCCGATGCGCTTGCGCAGCAGGTCAAACAGATCCTTGGCCGGTTCGATGTGCGCTGGGCCGTGGTGCATGGCGTGGCGCAGCTTGCCGATATTGGACGCCATGTCGCGGCGCACGCGCGGTTTTCGGACCTTGTCGTGCTGCCCAAGCCATACGGACCCAATCGCGGCGTCGAGCTGGAACCGGTTGTCGAGGGTGCGATGTTCGACGGGCAGGTGCCTGTGGTGGTCGTGCCCGACGATGTCGATCCTCCGAGAAGCCCAAAGCGCATTGTGATCGGCTGGAACGAAAGCTCTGAAGCGCTGCGTGCCGTACGGGCCGCCCTGCCAATCCTGCGCCGCGCCGATGCGGTGCATGTGGTGGTCATTGATCCGCCGCAGCATGGGCCGAGCCGCTCTGATCCGGGCGGCATGCTGTCACAGTTTCTGGTGCGGCACGGCGTAAGGGCGGAGATCGACGTTCTGTCGAAGACGATGCCACGGCTGTCGGATGTGTTGATGCGCCATGCCACGGATGTGAACGCCGAAATGGTGGTCATGGGAGCCTACGGGCACTCGCGCTTCCGCGAAGCGATCCTCGGCGGGGCGACGCGCAACATGCTGGAACAGGCCAACCTGACGGTCTTCATGGCGCATTGAAGCGACCGGGTGGGCGGGCGCCTCTCGCCGCCTGCGCGGCATCGCCCGCCCACCGACCCGCAGAGGCCTGCGCGCAATTCCAAGGCTGATCCGGATCAGGCGAACACGCCACCGTCGGCATCGTCGCCAGCTTCATCGAGCAGGCGCCCCATGTCCGGAATGGTCACATGGCGCTTGCCTTCTAGAACGATCACGCCGTCCCGTTTCAAAGCGGAGATCTGGCGGCTGACGGTTTCAAGGGTCAGCCCGAGGTAATCGGCCATGGCCTCCCGCGTAAGGGGGAGGTCAAAAACCAGCGGTCCGTCGGACCCCTTGAGGTTGAGCGACGCATCGCGCCGCGCGATGATGGAGAGGAGCGAGGCGATCTTTTCCCGCGCAGTCTTGCGTCCCAGAACCAGCATCCATTCCCGCGCCGCATCCAGCTCGTCCAGTGTCATTTCCAGCAGCCGTTGAGCGATATGCGGGGTGCGCGCCATCATGTCTTCGAAAGGCGTCTTGCGGAAGCAGCACATCACCAGGTCGGTGGTTGCGACCACGTCATACGCGGCGGTTTCCCGGCCCGGACGTCCGACAAAATCGGAGGGCAGCAAAAGGCCGACCATCTGCGTGCGACCATCTTCCATGGTTTGCGTCAGCGTCGCGATTCCCGATACGACCGATCCGACGAATTCCATGCGATCCCCCGACCAGATAACGGTCTGGCCGGCTTCGAACTTGCGATAATACTTGATGTCCTCAAGACGCTCCAGCTCATCGCTCTCGCATCGCGCACAGACGGCCCGATGGCGGATCGGGCAGCTGTCGCAATGCTGGGAGGTCGCAAGGCTTCGGTCATTCAGCATGGTTTTTCCGTTTTGATCTGGGTCAAGGTCCGGCACCTTTTCTCGCACTAAGTGTACGCGCATGGATACGCGAACACAACTCGCCCGCCTGGGCCTCTTTGACGCGAAAGTACCGCGTTACACCTCCTACCCTACCGCGCCGCAGTTTGCCGGCGGGGTGGGGCCTGACACCTTTGTTCGGTGGATCGAGGCGTTGCCCGAGAATGGCGAAATTTCCCTTTATTTACATATTCCTTTTTGTCGCAGGCTCTGCTGGTTCTGCGCCTGCCGCACGCAGGGCACGTCCACGCTGAGCCCGGTGGAGGCCTATGTCGAGACGCTCAAGGCGGAGTTGGCCCTTCTGCGCCGTCATCTGCCTAAGGGTGTAAAATTGTCGCGGTTGCACTGGGGCGGGGGCACACCGACGCTTTTGTCGCCGGATATGATGAAGGGTTTGATCGAAGCCATCCGCGAGGTTGCGGATTTCGCCGAAGGAGCCGAGTTCTCCGTCGAAATCGACCCCAATGAGGTGGACGGGGCACGACTGGATGTGCTGGCGGCGAACGGGATGAACCGGGCGTCGATCGGTGTGCAGGACTTCGATCCGCAGATCCAGGAAACCATTGGTCGCCCGCAGAGCTTTGACATCACGCGGCAGGCCGTGGACCTGATCCGGGAGCGCGGCGTGAGCAGTCTGAATGCCGACATCCTGTTCGGCCTGCCGGATCAATCGCTGGCCCGGATCACCGAAACGGTGCAAAAGCTGCTGAGCTTCAACCCGGATCGCGTGGCGCTCTATGGCTATGCGCATGTGCCTTGGATGGCCAAGCGGCAGCAGATGATCCCGTCGGAGTCGCTGCCGACACCGGCCGAGCGCCTCGCACTTTTTGAAACCGCGCAACGTCTGTTTCTGTGGGACGGCTACGAGGACGTTGGCATCGACCATTTTGCGCAGCCATCGGACGGGTTGGCGATTGCGCGTAAGGTGGGCAAACTGCGGCGTAATTTCCAGGGCTATACCGACGACACGGCCACGGCGTTGATCGGTATCGGGGCGTCGTCGATCTCGCGGTTCCCGCAGGGGTTCGCCCAAAACGCATCGGGCACCTCAGCCCATACCAACGCGATAAGGAGTGGGTCGTTCTCGACGGCGCGTGGACATGTCTTCCAGGGCGAGGATCTGCTGCGCAGCCGTTTGATCGAGATGATCATGTGCGATTTCCGGATCGACATCGCTGAAATCCTGCAGCAATTCCAGATTTCCCGCCCGGCGCTCATGGCGATGCTGCGGGATGCGTCCGGGCAGTTTGAAGACCTGCTGCACCTCAGCGATGAGGCGCTGGTCGTTCCCGTCCATGCCCGCCCCCTGACGCGGATGGTGGCGCGGGCTTTCGATGCCTACGATCTCAGCAAGGCCGGGCACAGCTCCGCGATCTGAGCCCGTTGCCCTGCGTTCGGCAGGACCGGTCAGGTGGCGGGTTCAAGGAACGCCGCATCGAACAGCGCCCGGGTGTAGGCATCCTTCGGGTTGGCGAACACCTCTGCGGCGTCGCTGGCCTCGACCACATCGCCCTGTTTCATCACGATGACCTTGTGACTCATGGCGCGCACCACCTTCAGGTCGTGGCTGATGAACAGGTAGGCGAGGTTGTGCTTGGCCTGCAGTTTGCGCAGCAGATCAACGATCTGCACCTGCACCGTCATATCGAGTGCGCTCGTCGGTTCGTCCAGAACAACCAGCCGGGGGCGCAGCACCATGGCGCGGGCGATGGCGATGCGCTGGCGCTGGCCGCCGGAAAACTCGTGTGGATAGCGGTGCATGGTGGCCGGATCGAGGCCAACCTCAAGCATCACCTCTGTTACGGCCTCGCGGTGGGGGCGGCCATCGGGCGAGCCGTGGACTCCAAGGCCTTCTGCGATGATCTGTTCGCAGGTCATGCGCGGGCTGAGGCTGCCGAAAGGGTCCTGAAAAACGATCTGCATCTCCGAGCGCAAACGGCGTAGTTCGCGCGTCGACCATTGGCGTACATCCTGCCCGCGATAGGTTATGCCGCCCTCCGACTGGATCAGCCGCATGATGGCCAGTGCGAGCGTGGTCTTGCCCGAGCCGCTCTCTCCCACGATGCCCACGGTCTCCCCGGCGCGCACAGACATGCTTGCGTCATTGACCGCCTTTACATAACCGACCGTGCGTTTGAGCAGGCCCTTCTGGATCGGAAACCAGATTTTCAGATGATCGGTCCGCGCGATCTCTTCCGCGCCTTCCGCCACCGGCTCAGGCAGGCCGGTGCTTTCGGCCGACAACAGCATCTGCGTATAGGCGTGCCGTGGATTCTCGAAGATTTCCTGCGTCGGCCCCTGTTCGACGATCTCGCCATCCTTCATCACGCAGACCCGGTCGGCGAATTTGCGCACGATGGTCAGATCATGGGTGATGAACAGCAGGCTCATGGACTCCGCGTCCTTCAGGTCGGCAAGCAGCTGCAGGATCTGCGCCTGGATCGTCACGTCGAGCGCCGTGGTCGGCTCGTCCGCGATCAACAGGTCCGGCCCATTGGCGAGCGCCATGGCGATCATGACACGCTGCCGCTGCCCGCCGGACAGCTGGTGCGGATAGGAGGACAGGCGGCTTTCGGGATCGCGGATGCCGACCTTGTTGAGCAGATCGATGATCCGGGTTCGCGCTTTGTCGCCGCTCAGCCCCTGATGCAGCAGGAGGCTTTCGGCCAGCTGCTTTTCCAGCGTGTGCAGCGGGTTGAGCGAGGTCATCGGCTCCTGGAAAATAAAGCTGATGTCATTGCCGCGAACCTTGCGCAGGAGCGTGTCCGCAGCGCCGATCATTTGTTGCCCTTCGTAGACGACAGACCCCTCGACATGCGCGGCATCGCCCAGCAGCGAGACAGTCGACAACGCAGTAACCGACTTGCCCGAGCCGCTCTCCCCGACAAGTGCGACCGTCTCGCCGCGCGCGACGTGAAAGCTGACGCCTTTGACAGCCATGTTGCTTTGCCCGTTCTGTCGGAACGTGACCTTGAGGTCCTTCACTTCGAGGATATTGCTCATGAGAAGGTCTTTCGCGGATCGAACGCATCGCGCACGCCTTCGAAGATGAAGACGAGCAGGGAGAGCATCACCGCAAAGACGATGAAGGCGGTGAAGGCAAGCCATGGTGCCTGCAGGTTCTGCTTGGCCTGCAGGGTCAGCTCGCCGAGGCTCGGAGCGGAGGAAGGCAGACCGAAACCGAGAAAATCGAGGCCTGCCAGCATGGCGATCGTGCCGGTTACGATGAACGGCAGCATCGTCAACGTCGCCACCATGGCGTTGGGCAGCATATGTCGGAACATGATCGTCCAGTTCGACACGCCAAGAGCCCGTGCGGCGCGCACATATTCGAGGTTCCGCGCGCGCAGGAATTCGGCGCGGACCACACCGACAAGCGCCGTCCAGCCAAACAGGATCGACAGGATGACCAGAAGCCAGAAACTTCGTCCCAGGATCGCAAAGAGGATGATGATCACGTAGATCGACGGAGTCGCGCCCCAGATTTCAATGAGGCGTTGGAAGATCAGGTCGAGCCAGCCGCCAAAGAAGCCCTGCAACGCGCCGGCGACGATGCCGAGGATGGAGGCACACACCGTGACAATCAACGTGAAGAGGATCGACAGCCGGAAGCCATAGATCACCCGAGCCAGAACGTCCCGTTTGGTGTCATCAGTGCCAAGCCAGTTTTGCCCGTTCGGCGGCAGGGGCGCGGCGCCGGGGCGGTCGACGGGGGTGTTGTAGCTGTAGGGAACAACCGGCCAGAGCATCCAGCCCTTCTTGAAATCGCCATCGAGCGTTTCGCCGTTGTCCACCGCCTCGATCAGCGCCTCGGGCTCGTCGAAGCACTCTTCAAGACCACCGGTCCGGATCAGGCAGCGCACTTCGGGATCGCGGTATGCCGCCTCTGTCCGGAAATCGCCGCCAAAGGCTGTCTCCGGATAGAAGCTGAAGATCGGGGTGAAATGCGCGCCCCGATAGTTGACGAGGATCGGTTTGTCGTTCGCGATGAACTCCGCAAAGAGCGACAACACGAACAAGACCAGAAAGATCCAGAGCGACCAGAAGGCGCGTCCATTGCGGCGAAAATTCCGCCAGCGGCGTTTGTTCAATGGAGAGAGGGTGAAACGACCGCGGGTCTGCGGAACTGGCGGTGCGCCGGGTTCGGGCTGCGCCCGGATACCATCGTGATGGGGAGCTGGTTCAAGAGACATGCCTCAGCCCTCCCGCTTTTCAAAGTCGATGCGCGGATCGACGAAGACATACATCAGGTCGGACAGGATGTTCACCAGCAGCCCGATCATGCCAAAGATGAAAAGCGTGCCGAAGATCACCGGATAATCACGCGCTACGGCTGCCTCGAACCCGAGCCGCCCGAGACCGTCGAGCGAGAAGATGGTTTCGATGATCAGCGAGCTGCCAAAGAACACGCCGACAAAGACCGCCGGGAAGCCGGCAATCACGATCAGCATCGCGTTGCGGAAGATATGACCATAGAGGACACGGCTTTCGCTCAGGCCCTTGGCGCGGGCGGTGATGACATAATGCTTCTTGATTTCGTCAAGGAAGCTGTTCTTGGTCAGCAGGGTCAGTGTGGCAAAGGCCGAGATCGTCGAGGCGATGACGGGCAGGGTGATATGCCAGAAGTAATCACCGATCTTGCCGATCAGGCTCAGCTCATCGAAATTGTCTGACGTCAGCCCCCGGAGCGGGAAGATCTGCCAGTAACTGCCACCGGCAAAGAGCACAAGCAGCAGGATGGCGAACAGGAACCCGGGGATCGCATAGGCCACGATGATCGCGCCGGAGGTCCATGTGTCAAAGCTGCTGCCATCCTTGACGGCTTTTCGGATGCCAAGCGGAATCGAGATGAGATAGGCGATCAGTGTGGACCACAGGCCAAGGCTGATCGAAACCGGCATCTTTTCCAGAACGAGGTCGATCACGCTGATCGAACGAAAGTAGCTCTCTCCGAAATCGAGCGTCATGTAGTTCCACATCATGTTCAGAAAGCGTTCGAGCGGCGGCTTGTCAAAGCCGAACTCCTTTTCGAGCTGGGCAATGAACTCCGGCGGCAGACCGCGTCGGCCCACGCCTTCCTCGCCGGCGGAGGCCACTTCTCCGCCCCCGCCCGCGATGCCCTGGAACACGTCCCCTTCGCCCTCGATCTGCGCCATGATCTGTTCGATCGGTCCGCCGGGGACGAACTGGACGAGGGCAAAGTTGATGATCATGATCCCGATCAAGGTCGGAATGATGAGCAGAATGCGTCTTAGGATATATGCGCCCATGGCGGATTAAAGCGCCCCTGCATCGCGAAGACGCTGTGCCTTGTCTTCATCCCACCACCAGATGGAGGTTTCCCCCATCGACAGCGGCGGCGGGTTGTCGGCGTAGGGGCGGCCGAACACGTCGCGATAAGCGATGTTGTGCACACCCTTGTACCATTGCGGCACCCAGATGTGCATGGCGCGCAGAACCCGGTCCAGCGCGCGCACGGCAACGTCGAGTTCTTCGCGGCTCTGAGCGTCGGCGATGATGCGGATCAGCTTGTCGACACCTTCGTTCTGCAGGCCCGCGACATTCGCGGTCCCGGGCGCGTTGACCGAATCCGATCCAAAGATCTGGCGCAGCTCATCACCGGGGGTTTGCGACATCGCGAAACGCTGGGTCACCATGTCATAGTCGAAGTTCTTTTCGCGTTCCTGGCTTTCCGCCGGATCGACCCGGTTGAGAACCGCGTCAATGCCGAGGCGCTTGAGGTTCTCGATGTAGGGGTTGATGATACGGTCAAAGCTCGGGCTGTCGTTGAGCACTTCAAGCGTCAGTTTCTGTCCGTCCTTGTAGCGGATGCCGTCGTCCCCAACGATCCAGCCTGCCTCTTCCAGAAGCCGCCCCGCGCGGCGCAGAGTGCGGCGGTCGGCGAGTTCATCGGCGCTGGACGTGGCCGGAACGAAGGCCTCTTCGGTAAAGACGCTCTCCGGGAAGTGCTCACGCAATGGTTCGAGCAGGGCGAGCTCTGCTTCGGTCGGCATGCCGCTCGCTTGCAGGGTTCGGGAGTTTTCCCAAAAGCTGTCCGTCCGCTCATAGAGGCCGTAGAACAGGCTTTCGTTCGACCACTCAAAGTTGAAGGCCATGCCGATCGCTTCGCGCACACGTGGATCGCTGAACTTGTCGCGGCGCAGGTTGAACCAAAAGCCCTGCGTGCCAGCGGGACGCCCATCCGGCAGGTCCTCCTTGATGACGTAGCCGTCGTTCAACGCTGGAAAATCATACCCGGTGCCCCAGACCTTGGAGCTGTATTCCTCACGGAACAAATAGGCGCCGCCCTTGAAGGCCTCGAACGCGGTTGTGTAGTCGGCGAAGTACTCGAACTTGAGGATCTCGAAGTTGTTTTGGCCGATGTTCACGGGCAGATCCTTGGCCCAGTAGTCGTCACGCAGGCGATAGCTGACGGACGTGCCAGGCTCGATCTTGTCGAGCAGATACGGGCCAGAGCCGAGTGGCGGCTCAAGACTGCTTTCGGTGAAATCGACGGTTTCGTAATAGGCCTCGGACAGGATCGGAATGGTGCCTGCCGTCATCAGAAGTTCGCGCAGCGGACCGTCAGGGTCAAACGTGAACTTGACAGTGAAGTCGTCCAGCGCCTCGACCTTTGTGAAGTCCTTGTAGGCGAGCCTGTAGCTAGGACGCCCCTGCTCCACGAGGGTTTCATAGGAGAAGACCACATCGTGGGCCGTGACCTGGGAGCCATCGCTGAACTTGGCCTCGGGGCGCATGTGGAAGATGACCCACTCGCGGTTTTCCGGATATTCGAGGCTTTCGGCGACAAGGCCGTACATGGCGTCCGGCTCTTCGAGGTTGCCGGTCATCAGCGAGTCGTAGAAGACAGTGGCTCCTGCGGCTGCGTTGCCTTTGATGATGAACGGGGTCAGGCTGTCGAACGTGCCGGAGGTCCAGGTCGAGAACTCGCCGCCCTTGGGCGCGTCCGGGTTCACGTAGTCGAAATGGCTGAAGTCGGCGTCGTATTTGAGATCGCCGAATGTCGACACGCCATGCGCCGAAATGACGTCGTCCTGCGCGGAAGCAAAAGTCGCGGCAAAGGCCAACACCAGCGCGCCGAGCGCAAGGCTTGTGAGTTTCATGCCGGTTGGTCGGGACTTGGTCTGGCTGATGCTCTGGCTGCGGGCTCGGGTCCGATCCATGTGCTCTCCCTGTTTGTTGTCTGCCAATTCCGGCCTGTTAACCATGTTATTGGGTCTAGCCTTGCATTGATCAAGTTGAGATTGCGTAAACGTGAGAGTTGCGGCGCGGCGCGTGTGTGACAACCCCGATGACGACAAATTGCACGAAAAAAGGCCACACCCGGGAAGGTGCGGCCCTCAAAAAATCGGCTACGAGCGAAGATCAGCCTTCCAGCGTCTGGAGATAGGCGATCAGGTTCGCGCGGTCTGTGTCCTTCGGCAGCCCGTTGAAGCCCATGGTGGTTCCGGGTGCGGCGCTCTTGGGGCTGGTCAGGAAGGTGTTCAGGTGCTCCGGGGTCCAAACATCACCAACCTGCTCAAGCGCACCGGAGTAGCCAAAGCCCGCGACAGAGTCGATTTCACGACCCACGACACCGTTGAGGTGCGGACCGGTTGCGTCGGTGCCGTCGATCTTGTGGCAGGCCCGGCACTTGCCGAACACCTTTTCGCCTTTTGCCGGGTCGGCCGAGGCAAGCAGGGTTGCAAAGTCCACGGTTTCCTCCGGTTCGGCGGAGCCGGTGTCAGCAACCTCGATCACATAGGACGCCGTCTGCTCGCCGCCGTGGCCACCGCCGGTGTGATAAAGCGCTTCAGCGCCCCATTTGCCCAGCAGGAACACCAGAAATGTGCCGCAGACCCCGCCCACGATTTTTGTGAAAGTCATCGTATCAAGCATGAGAAGCCCTGTTCGTCTGAAACTTGGTTCGGCGGGTATCTACGGCTTCCCTTCGCACATGGCAAGGTATAGAAGCCGCGACCAATCGCCCGATGCCGGGATTTCTGCTTGGGGAGCATGTCCATGACCAAACGCATAGCCTTTCAGGGCGAGCTTGGCGCCTATTCTCATCAGGCCTGTGCGGAGGCGCGCCCGGATATGGAGGCGCTGCCCTGCAAGACCTTCGAAGATGTGATCGAGGCGGTGCGCTCCGGAGTGGCGGAGCTGGCCATGCTGCCGGTCGAGAACACCACCTATGGCCGGGTCGCGGACATTCACCGGCTGCTTCCCGAGAGTGGATTGCGCATCGTCGACGAGGCCTTCGTGCGGGTCCACATCAGCCTGATGGCGATGCCGGGGGTGCAGATCGAGGATCTCAGGAAAGTCCGCGCCCATCTGGTGCTTTTGCCGCAGGCGGCGAGCTTTCTGTCGCAATATGGCATACGCGGAGAGGCGGCTGCGGACAGCGCCGGGGCGGCGGCTGAACTGGCACAATCCGGCGCGCGGGACGAGGGCGTTCTGGCATCCGACATGGCGGCAGAGACGCATGGTCTGCAGATTCTGGCCCGGCACATCGAGGACCACGCCCACAACACAACACGGTTCCTGATCATGGGCAAGGCGGCGGATCTGTCGCGTCGGGGCGAGCATGGCATGATGACCACCTTCGTGTTTCAGGTGCGCAACATTCCAGCGGCGCTCTACAAGGCGATGGGCGGGTTTGCCACCAACGGCGTCAACATGACCAAGCTGGAAAGCTACATGGTGAGCGGGTCCTTCACCGCAACGCAGTTCTATGCCGACATCGAAGGGCATCCGGATGATCCCGCTGTCAAACGCGCGCTGGAGGAACTGGATTACTTTACGTCCGTTCTGGAAATTCTCGGGGTCTATCCGCGCGATCCGCGACGGGACTGACCCTGCGGCTCAGGTCTAGAGCGGTCAGATCAGCAAGGACGCGGCGCCTTCGTGTCGCAGCAGCTGCACCTTGGTCTCGATCCCGGTTCCGCCGGAAAATCCACCGAGGCCGGTGGCGGCCAAGACCCGATGACACGGGATGAGGATGGGAATCGGATTGCCGCCGCAGGCCTGTCCGATGGCCTGCGCAGACACGCCGAGGTCGCCGGCGAGATCGCCGTACTGCCGTGTCTCGCCTAAGGGGATCGCTTGCATGGCTTCGCAAACACGCTGCTGAAATGGGCTGGCCTTGATGTGCATCGGCAGCTCAAAGGCCAACAGACGATGCGCGGAGTAGGCGGCAATCTGGGCTTCGGCCTCCAGAAGTACAGGTGTTTTGTCCCTTGCACCATCGCGCCACATGACGCGAATGATCGCATCGTTTTCCGCGACCACGGTCATTCGGCCGAAGGGGGTGTCGAAGGCACGTTCAGGCATGGGCGCGGCCTTTGTCGGACGGGTTGCGCCACAGCATGTGACGAAGCGGTTTCAAATTCACCCGAAGACGCGGTAAAGGCAAGTCAGACACCAACAGGGGATGGGTATGGAGCAGAACGAACTGGCGCGGATCAGCGCCTCGGCGCCGCGGCGCATGATTGGCGTGGGCGCTCTGCTGGGGCTGGGCGGGTTGCTGCTCTACGTGGCGCTCGCAACGCCGATGAACAGTGTGCTGTGGCAGGGGGTGTTGTTGCTGTGCGGCCTTGTGGCGCTTTGGGCGTCGCAGATGATGTGGAAGGCCACGGGCATCACCCTGATCCTGACGGAAGACGGGCTTTTCGAAGACACCGGCACGGTGCTGGCGCTGATGGACAACATTGCAAAGGTGGACCGCTCGCCCTTTGCCTTGAAGCCGTCGAACGGGTTCCTTGTGCTTCTCAAGGAGCCGGCGCCGCGTGCATGGCGTCCGGGCCTGTGGTGGCGGACCGGCAAACGCGTGGCCATCGGCGGTGTCACATCCGGCGGCGCCACCAAACCGGTTGCCGACATCATGACCCTGCGCCTTGTGCAGCGGGCCGAAGAGGCCGCCGGCAAGAACGACTGACTCCCGGAGCATGTCCGGGGGCCTGGTCTTTCGGGTGTCGTGTCCCGGTCAGTCAAGCCCGGCGATCACCATCTTCGGCGAGTAGCGCGGACGCGTGAAGCTGTAGGCGGTGATCGTGAAGGCATCGAGGCCGATCTTGAAGACAGGATTGTGATCGTCCCAGTTCTCCACGAGGATCAGCTGGTCCCCGGCAATACCGGAGGGCAGGCGGTCCTGGTAGTTCTGCATGTCCCCGGAGCCGAGCGCGCCGATGTCGCCGCGGGAATCGGACCAGACAAAGTCCCAATGGTCCGTGTCGCCGTTGTATGTGACCAAGGTCAGGCGCAGCGCGGTGCCCGTGCCATTGGCCTGCGTCAACACGTTCAGCAGCGCGTAAGTGTTGTCGACATAGCTGCCGTCGATCTCATCGGTTTCGCGCGACAGCATGTCGGAAATCACGAAGTTTGCTTTCTGGTTCACCGACTGCTGACGAAATGCATCGAAATAGACCCAGCAGGCGGCAAAGAGCCACAGCAGCACCGGCATGACGATGAGCGCTTCGAGGGTGACATATCCTTCTTCGTCACGGCGAAAGCGCTTGAGAAGACGGGCGGGTGTTTTGAGATCCATAGGTCCTCTCCTTAGCTGGGTTCGTTGACGAAGGCGGTGGAGGAGACGATGGCGGTATAGCCCGCCTCGTCCTTGGCCAGGCTCGAACTGAGCGTGCCTGCCGGCGTGATCGGCTGATACTTGTAGCAGGCGCGCAGCAGCATCATTTCCTGCTCGCCACCCTTGTAGTAGCTCCGCACCGGATTGACCGGCTCGCTCACATCTACGCAGTCGGCGACGGTCTCCGGAGCTTGCCAGTTGCGCATGTCGAGTCGGACCATTTCGAGACGCAGCATATCGGTGCAGGCGGGCAGCACGGCGGCGGACTGGCAGATCTTGTTCTTCAGGTCGTCGTGTGAGGCGACCGAGGTGCTGTCGAGGCGCAGATCCCGAACGGCGTCGTCCAGGGCCCGTTCCAGAGCCGTCTGTCGGATGGTCACGGTGCCAAGCTCGATGGATGACAGGATCAGTCCGAGAAAGACAGGCGTCCAGAGAGCGAAGGGAACAACCATGGATCCGCTTTCTTCCCGGCGGAAACGGGCGAGGGTATTCTTTACACAAGCAATCATTGGATCAGCCTCAGGGTCTGAAGGGTACGGGCAATGGTCGAGAACGTCTCGTTCAGGTCGCTGCCGTTGACATCGTAGTAATGGGCGGGAGAGGTTGCGCAGTCCCGCATGGCGTTCCGGCCACGCTGCGGGGCCTCGACGCCGATTGCATAGACCACCACGCCCTGTTCCTTGGCGGCGGAGCAGACCGTGGAGAGGTATGCGTCCGCCGTTGTGCCATTCTGGATGGTTTCGTAGGCGTAGTAGGCGTCGAGGTACTGGTCATAGCTCACTTTGCCCTTGGTGTAGGCGAACCAGTAGTATTCGTTGCCGAAAGCAGGTGTCTTCATTCGGGCGTACAATTCGGCGTTGGTCATCTGGCGTGGTCCGCCGCCCTGGGTCATCGGGTAAAGATCGGAAGCCGTGCAGGTCTTGAACGAGGCATTGCAGTTTGCGTTGGCGTAGGCCGAGGCGCTCGGATCCGCGTTTCCGGTCAGGTTCCCGACGGTCGCCGTCACGTCATAGAGCACATCATCGAGGACCCAGCTGTAGATCGAGTTCCTGAAGGCATTGTTCGGGTCGCTGTTCTTCTTGTGCGTCCAGAGATAGACATCGTTGTTGCTGCCATAGCGATCCACGACCTTGATGGAATAGCGGTCGTCGGACAGGTCCGCCGTGCCGTGGTCGTCGACCCAGACATTGGAGAGGCCATACTTTCGATTGTCCTTCAGGTCGAACTGCGAGGTGTTTTCCCCGTCGGTCATGACCACGATGAACTTCATCGTCTCGCTGTCATCAAAGGCGGCAGGGCGCGGCGTGGTTGTGGCTTCGATCTGGCCGGAACTGACCATCTCGTCGAGGATCGGCCTTGCGGACGGGTCGAGCAGCGATGCGCCCCACTTCACGCCAAGGTCGATGGCGGTGTTGCCGCCCGCTTCCAGGGCGTCGATCTGGCTCTTGAGGTACTCGGGATTGGAGCTGTGCGGCACGATCCGGGACTTGTTGCCCATCGGACACCAGAAGTTCGAGGCCGCGATGCCGCCATCGAAGGGGTCGAAATGACCGATCTGTGTCAGCTGATCAATGGTGTTGATGGCGGTCGTGTTATAATCCGAGGCATCAAACGTCACACAATGCGAGAACGGCTGGGCGTCTTCGATGTTGAAATAGGAGGCCAGGTCCGGGCCGAGGTTCACGGTCGCATTGTACGGAACCAGCGAGATCGACACGAGTGGGTCGACATTGTCCGCCGGCAGCAACGTGTCGATGAACGACTTCGCCGCTTCCTTGAGCTGCCCGATCTTGGTGCCGCTCATCGAGCCAGAGATGTCCAGAACCAGCGAAATCTCGACGTTGCCGACGCCGTTCAATGCCGTGGCAAGACCTTCGGCAGTCAGCGTATCGACACCGATCAGCCCCATCAGGTGCGAGGGCATCGTGACCTTGCCAGTCGCCGTGACCTGGCGATTGTTGGCGTCCTGAGTGACGGTGACGCCCTGCAACGCGTCGGACATGTTCATCGCCGCAAAGTAGGTTTGCACCGTTTCGGTCGGGTCCATTTCGTTCTTGACGTTCGCGGCGGCGAGCACGGCGCGGTCAAGCGTGTTTTGCACCTTGTTGCGTTTGAGCTCGGCATAGATCATGTCGATGCCGATGCCGCCGAAGACCATCATGACCAAGGCGCCTACGACGGCGAAGTAAGACATGCTGCCGCGCTCTTCGGCCCAGAAGCGTCCCAACCAGCCATTGGTCGGAGAAGCGCTGATTTGACCGGGATATTCTTTCAGGCGATTGAACGCGCTCAAAACCATATTCATTTCGTTACCTTCCCCCCGAAGATTGTTCGGGTGTAAGCCACACTGCACACGTTGCGATTGGGGAATTTATGCTTTCAGAACGGGGCCAAAATGGGGCGATTTGATCGGTAATTTCCCTTAATTTTATGGAAATTTGAGAACAATCTCCGCCGCATTTGCGACTTTGTTTCATAGACCTGCACAGACCCGCGCATTGGAAAGAATGCAGGTGCAGAATCGCGCGGTGAATTGGGCGAAAAGATGTTTGGGTCCTGCCGACGCCCTTGTTAGGGTCGGGGTGCAACAGGGGCGCGCGTGGCTGAGTCTGAACCTTGGGCCTGCCGTGTGCACAGGAGGAGAACCCACCATGTCCGCAGTGCCGTCGAATGAGCCGACATTCCGCCAATCCGTCGATCTGATGTACAATCGAGCCGTGGCGCTGATGGATCTTCCGCCCGGTCTCGAGGAGAAAATCCGCGTTTGCAATGCCACCTATACGGTGCGCTTCGGGGTGCGGCTGCGCGGCAAGATCCAGACATTCACCGGATATCGCTCGGTGCATTCGGAGCATATGGAGCCGGTGAAGGGGGGGATCCGCTACGCCCTTGCCGTGAACCAGGACGAGGTCGAGGCGCTCGCGGCGCTGATGACATATAAATGCGCGCTCGTCGAAGCGCCGTTTGGTGGTTCCAAGGGCGGGCTCTGCGTCGATCCGCGCCTTTATGACGAGCACGAGCTGGAACAGATCACCCGGCGGTTTGCCTATGAGCTGGCCAAGCGGGACTTGATCCACCCGTCGCAAAACGTTCCGGCGCCCGATATGGGGACCGGCGAGCGCGAGATGGCCTGGATCGCCGACCAGTATGCCCGGATGAATACGACGGACATCAATGCCCGGGCCTGTGTCACCGGCAAGCCGCTCAATGCGGGTGGTATCCATGGGCGCGTGGAGGCGACCGGTCGCGGTGTGCAATACGCCCTGCGCGAGTTCTTTCGGTATGCTGATGACAAGGCCGCCGCGGGTCTGTCCGGCACGCTAGACGGCAAACGTGTCATCGTGCAGGGGCTGGGCAACGTCGGGTTTCACGCAGCCAAGTTCCTGCGCGACGAGGACGGGGCCAAGATCATCGGGATCATCGAACACGACGGCGCGTTGCTTGATGAACGCGGGCTGGACGTCGAGGCGGTCCGCGACTGGATCGTTCGACATGGCGGGGTGACCGGCTATCCCGATGCCACCCACACGGCCGAGGGGCACAGCGTTCTTGAGGCCGAATGCGACATTCTGATCCCGGCGGCTCTGGAAGGGGTGATCAACCTGTCGAATGCGCATTCGATCAAGGCGCCGCTGATCATCGAGGCCGCCAATGGTCCGGTAACGGCGGGTGCGGACGAGATCCTGCGAGACAAGGGCGTTGTCATCATTCCTGACATGTTCGCCAACGCCGGGGGGGTGACCGTCTCTTACTTCGAATGGGTCAAGAACCTCAGCCATATCCGCTTTGGCCGGATGCAGAGGCGTCAGGAAGAGTCCCGGCATCAGCTGGTTGTCGATGAGTTGGAACGGCTCGACGCAGCGCTGGGCGATACATGGGACCTCGCGCCGAGTTTCAAGGAAAAGTACCTGCGCGGGGCCGATGAGCTCGAACTGGTTCGGTCGGGGCTCGATGACACCATGCGTATCGCCTATCAGGCGATGCGGGAGGTGTGGCACGGGCGGCCAGAAGTCAAAGACCTCCGGACAGCGGCCTATATCGTTGCCATTGAACGCGTGGCGGCGAGCTATCGGGCCAAAGGCCTGTAATCCCACACCAAAGCATCCCTTCCGGTACGCCGGGTGGGATTTGCCGCGCCACGGCGCTCCCGGCACAGCCGTTGTGGAAACTCTCCATTCATCAAACAGTCTTTGTCGCAGAGGGGGTGGTGTTTCCTGATCCAGCATCCGGTCACGTTGCCTTCACACTTTGGTTGAGAATTAAATGCGTGGGTGTTGGCGGGTCCCCAAAAGCGTGTGGGCCCGCAGTTGCCCAAAGTTGCACGGCTTTGCGGTATGGGGCGGACAACCCCGGTTGAGATTGCCCCATCCGGTTTGGGACGGGGCTTTTAAATTTCATTATATCAATAGGTTGAGTTCAGGGTTCCCTGCGCTGAATCCGGCGTTCGCGGCGGGCGGTTAAGTTGGGAATCGACCCAAAGCGCATGCGGTTTTGTGAAAAATCGGACGGGAAGTTCTAAATCCGGCCACAATTTCGGACGGTTTGGCGACCGCTTTCTTCACTAGCGTTAACTGATCCGCAGCGCCGTTGTGTGCGGAGACAGGAACAAAAGGGACACTGGACATGCATGGCTATGCCAGACGACTCCCGTGCTTCTTGGGGGCAGAAGACGGTACAGCAATCGGACGGCAGCGCGTTCGACCACACAAGAGGAGACGGCGCTGCCCGGTCTGCCGCGCGCGGTTTTGGCGATTTCCCAGGTACGCCCGGCATCTGGCCGAGGAACAGGCTCAGTCGGCTTTCGAGCCTGGTTCTGTGGCCCCTCGGACCGCAGGACCGGACGCCCGTACTCGGCCGGAGAGTTGCCAGGCAACCGTCACACGCCTTGGCGGGGCCGAGATGAAACGCCCGGCACCGACTCGGTCCATCGCGCGGGTTGACCCGATATGAGGCCGCGCAGCACCGAAATCGTCAGACATAATCTTTCGGATAGGTCGCTATCCGAAATAGCCGAAAATGGATGCCTTGGCTTGAGTGGAAAGCCTCTGGAATTGCGTGAATCGGGCGAAGCGAGTCCAATTCGCGCCCAAATCCTGACCGATTCACAATTCATTAACCATTTAACCCCGCTGCGAGTGAGGGGATGGAAAAGAGGAAATCACGTTATGAAACGGACAGATGCTTTGGTCGCTGCCGTCGCGGGGGACGAAGACGGCAATGTCACGATCTTCTCGGTCTTCATGGTTATGCTTACTCTGATCATCACGGGTGCGTCGATTGACATCATGCGCTTCGAGGCAACCCGGGCCAAGATGCAGAGCACAATGGACCGGGCCGTTCTGGCCGCGGCCGACCTTGATCAACAACAGGACCCGGTCGCCGTGGTTCAGGATTACATGTTCAAGGCCGGGCTTGAGTCTGCACTGGCGACGGTGGAAGTCGACAGCGGACTCAATCACAGAACAGTGACGGCGAACGGGTCGGTCGATCTCAAAACCTTCTTCATGAAGATGTCCGGTTTCGACACCTTGACCGCGCCGGCCCGCAGCGTTGCGGAAGAAAAGATTTCGAATGTTGAAATCTCTTTGGTACTCGACATCTCCGGTTCGATGGGGGGATCGCGGATCGCAAACATGCGCGACGCGGCAACCGAATTCATCGACACCGTGATCCGCCCGGTAGACGAGGGCTCCGGTCTGACCACTGTGTCGCTGGTGCCCTACAACGCGACGGTCAACCTCGGTGACCAGGTGGCTTCGTACTGGACGCTCGACACGCTGCACGACTACTCGAACTGCGTGATCTTCGATGACAATGACTTTTACCAATCGGCGATCAGCCCGTCCGACGAACTGACCCGTCTGGCGCATTTCGATCTGTATTCCACCGATGAGAACACGACCGAACTGCCCTCGCCATGGTGTGCCACCGGCAACGACGGCGCAGTCACGATGCACAGCGCCAACGCAACCCTGCTCAAGTCGCAAGTCAATGCGCTTCAGGCTGGCGGCAACACGGCCATCGACCTCGGAGTCAAATGGGGCGTGGCGCTTCTTGACCCGGCGGCCAATCCCGCAGTCGCTGCTGCGGCGGCTGATGGCTTGGTGCCGGTCGAAGCGGCGGACCGCCCTGCTGCCTATGATGATCCGGAGGCGATCAAGTTCGTCGTGGTCATGACTGACGGCGAAAACACCACCGAATACGACCTCAAGTATCACCTCAAGTACGGTCTTTCGAACGTTTGGATCGACGATCGTGGCAACAACAATCCATCTGACGACCGGTTCTCCATGCGGGTCCGTGACTGGAGCGGAACAAGCAACGATGTCTGGTATTGGGACCGCTATAAGAACTACGGTTACAACGACCGGTATCGCGGCTCGCCGGACGGTGGCAGTTCTGCCCGGCAGATGACCAACGCGGAGCTGTTCGGGCGTTTTGGCACCAAGGCTGTCGCACGCAAGTTCTATCTCAAACCCTATTATGACAACTGGGTTTCCTCGGGGCAGTACAACGATGTCTACTACGGTTACGAAAGCATCGTGAACGGTTACCGTGCTGACAACCGGCTGCATAATATCTGCTCGTCTGCCAAGGACGAGGGGATCGTCATCTTCTCGATTGCCTTTGAAGCCCCGTCCGGCGGCAAGGCCGCTCTGAAGGACTGCGCCTCTTCCGAATCCCATTTCTTTGACGTCAACGGGGTCGAAATCACCGAGACCTTCCATGCGATTGCGCGTCAAATCAACAGCCTGAGGTTGATCCAATGATTGCCTGTATTACGAAGCACCTTGCCCGGTTCCGCCGCGACGAAGATGGCAACAGCACCGTCGAATTCGCGCTCTACTTCACCGTATTCTTCCTTATCCTCGCGGCGGGGGTGGAGATCGCCTACATCAACCTGCGCCATGCCATGCTGGAGCGTGGGGTAGATCTGGCGACACGGGAAATCCGGCTCAGCACCGGGCATGTTCCCAGCTATACCGATGTGCGGGGAATGATCTGCTCCAAGGCGGCGGTCCTGGATGACTGCGAAAGCAACCTGCGGCTGGAAATGGTTCAAGTTGCCCCGCGTGATCTGTCCGGCGCACCGAATGACGCCGATTGCCAAAATGCCGCGCAAGATCCCCGTCCGGTTCGGAACTTCGTGGCCGGACAGGACAACGATCTGATGCTGATCCGGGCTTGCCTCAAGTACAAGCCCATGTTGCCGACCACGTCGATCGGCAAGGAACTCAACAAGGACGCGGAAGGTTACGCCCAGATCGTGGTGACCTCTGCCTTCGTCCAGGAACCGAGGTAAGACCATGCTTGCGACTGTTCTATCCAACCTGCGGCGCTTTCGCCGCGACGAAGCCGGAAACGTCACCATCGAGACTCTGATCTGGATGCCATTGATCCTGGGGATACTGGCGGCCACGTTCTCCCTGCATGATGCATTTCGCTACAAGAGCCTGAACGTGAAGGCCGCCTATACGATCTCCGATGCGCTATCGCGTGAGACCGATCCGATCGACAATGCTTACCTCGACGGGATGGTGGATCTTTTGTCGTATCTGACGCGCTCGGAAGGGCCGTATTCTTTGCGGGTCACATTGGTGCGCTACAACGCCAATCAGGACAAGTATATTTCTGAGTGGACCCAGACACGCGGCGATTTCACCAACCTCACGACACAGGACCTGGGTTCGATGCATGAGAAACTGCCAAATCTGCTTCACAACGAACGGGTCATCGTGGTTGAAACCGCGACGATGTACAAACCGCCGTTCGAGGTGCCAGGCTTGAATACCGATAGCCTCTTCTACAACTACGGATTCACGCGTCCACGTTTCGCTCCGAAGATCGTGTGGAGCGACGCCTGATCCGGAACCATTTCGGATGGACCGGGCCTGACGAAAGGTCTCCTGCATCCATCGTGTTGCGTTTCGCAGAGTAAACAGGGCTGCCAGAGGTGGCCCTGTTGTCTGTTGCTCGCTGCTCCATCGGTGTTTGGTTGCCGGACGCGGTTGCCGAGTTGAAAGGCGCAAACTATGTAAGCGCAAACCGGACCGGAGAATTTTCATGCGTTTGTCTTTTGCGAGCCTGCTTTGCCTCACCCTTGCCAGCCCGGCTTTCGCGCAGGAGGCCGTGGCCGACTGTGATGCGCAGTTGGTCGTTGTTTCAAAGGCGGTCGACGCGCGCGAAGCGGGACAGAGCAAGGGCAAGACCCGCCGTGAATTGCGCAGTGAATACGGTCGCACCGCCGCCGATATGCTTGTCGATTTTGTCTACGGCGTGCCGGACGATCAGGTCGCCGAGATCAAGGACGCGTATCGCCAGCAATGTGAGGCGATGTGAGCGCGGCTTGCCCGCTGAACCATTTTCCCTGTGGACAATCTGCTCTGTGATCTGGACTCGGGCGCTGTCTGAGCCAATATAGGTCCCCATGAGCCTACCCCCCGGATTTTTGGACGAACTGCGAAACCGCACCAGCATGGCCCAGGTGGCCGGGCGCAAGGTGCTGTGGGACAGCCGCAAATCCAATCAGGGCAAGGGTGACATGTGGGCGCCGTGCCCCTTCCATCAGGAAAAATCCGCGTCATTTCATGTGGATGACCGGAAGGGATACTACTATTGCTTTGGTTGCCAGGCCAAGGGCGATGCCATCTCCTTCGTCCGCGAAACGGAGAACGTTGGCTTTATGGAAGCCATTGAAATCCTTGCCCAAGAGGCCGGGATGGAGGTGCCCAAACAGGACCCGAAAACCCAGGAAAAAGCAGACCGCCGCACGCTTCTGGCTGATGTCATGGAGCAGGCCGTGCGCTTCTTTCGCCTGCAGCTGCAGCGCGGTGTGGCCGAGGAGGCGCGGCGCTACCTCACCAAACGCGGCCTCGATCAGGGCGCGCTGGATCGGTTCGAGATCGGGTATGCGCCCGGCGGATGGGAAAATCTGCGCGAGGCGTTGAAGGCCAAAGGCGTGCCTATGGAACTGATGCTGGCCGCCGGATTGGTCAAGACGTCCGACAAGGGGCGCGAACCCTACGATGTGTTTCGCGACAGGATCATGTTCCCGATCCGCGACGGGCGCGGCAAGGCAATCGCCTTTGGCGGGCGGGCCATGGATCCGAACGACAATGCCAAGTACCTGAATTCGCCGGAAACCGAACTCTTCGACAAATCGCGAAATCTCTACAATCTGCGGCCTGCCCGCGAGGCCTCGGGCAAGGGGCAGCCGTTGGTCGTGGCCGAGGGATACATGGACGTCATCGCGCTCAGCGAGGCGGGGTTTGGCGCATCGGTTGCGCCGCTCGGTACGGCGGTGACGGAGCCGCAGTTGCAGCTGATGTGGCGGCTCAGCGACGAGCCGATCATTGCGCTCGACGGAGACAAGGCGGGCCTGCGCGCAGCCTATCGGGTCATTGACCTCGCTTTGCCGCTGCTGGAGGCGGGCAAGGGGCTGCGCTTTGCGATCATGCCTGACGGCAAGGATCCTGACGATCTGCTGCGCGCCGAAGGGCCGGACGCTGTAAAGCGTGTGCTCGACAGTGCCATGCCCATGGTGCAGCTGCTTTGGCGGCAGGAAACCGAAGACAAGGTCTTTGACAGTCCGGAGCGCAAGGCCGGGTTGGACAAGACGCTGCGCGCCCGCATCGCCCGGATTCAGGACCCCTCGTTGCGGCATCACTACGGCGAAGAGATCAAGGAACTGCGTTTTGAGCTGTTCCGTGCCCGGCGGGGCGGGCAAACAAATGGCGGACGTGGGCAACGGCAAGGCAACTGGACCCGCCGTGACTGGCGTGCGCCGCCGCCGGCCTCGGCGGGGGCCAAAAGCTCGCTTCTGGTCTCGGCCGGTGACAAAGCGGAGTTTCAAATGCGCGAGTCGGTGGTCCTTGCGGCCATCTTGTCGTCCCCGGAAATCGCGGCGGAATTCGAAAGCCAGCTCGAAGCCATGCCCTGCACGGACCCGCAAAGCAGCGTGATCCGGGACGTGATCCTGCGGTGCATCGGGACAGAAGATCAGATGCGCAGCCGTGTCGAGGACGCTATTGGCATCGAGTCTCTTGAAACGTTGCTCTCCGCGCGCCATCTGTCCGTGGTGCCCTGCATCCGCCGCCCCGGAGATGCCGAAATGTCACGCATGACGGTGGCCGAAGAACTGGCCAAGATGGAAGCGCACAAGGGGTGGCAGGCAGAGTTGAGCGAGGCCGAGGAGGATCTCGAAGATCTGGCAGACGAGGCGATGACCTGGCGTCTGGCGCAAGCGGCGCAGGCCAAGGCGCAAGCTGGCCGGATCAGCGACGAGGACGATGCGGACTTTGACGTTGGTCCCAACGGGGCGCATATCGATAAATCGGAGCGCAGCGCGCTTGATTCGCTGCTGTCGCAGATTCGCTTTGATAAACAACGCCGCTGAGTGTGATGCAGAAACCGACGTGGTGAAGAAACAGTAAGTAAAACAGGGTAAACGAGTCTGCGAATCACTCGAATGCCATGATGATTCGTGATAACGAATCACATCGCGACCCGAATCCCCGACGAGGAGAGCCTGATGGCCGCCAAGGATAACGACGACGCCAAGCCGCAGGATCAGGACGAGGATGTCAGCCTCGACATGAGCCAGACGGCGGTCAAAAAGATGATCGCAGAGGCCCGCGAGCGCGGCTACATCACCTACGATCAGCTCAATTCGGTGCTGCCGCCGGATCAGGTCAGTTCGGACCAGATCGAGGACGTGATGTCCATGCTCTCCGAGATGGGCATTCAGGTCACCGAGGATGACGAAGAGGCTGACGACGACGACAAGGGCTCAACCGACCTTGTCGAGACGAAGAAGGCGGGCGAGGTTGCCGTCTCCGCCGGCAGCTCGGAAAAGCTTGATCGCACGGATGATCCGGTTCGCATGTATCTGCGCGAGATGGGCAGCGTCGAACTGCTCAGCCGCGAAGGCGAGATTGCCATCGCAAAGCGCATCGAGGCGGGCCGCAACACGATGATCCTCGGGCTTTGTGAAAGCCCGCTGACCTTCCAGGCGATCACCATCTGGCGCGAGGAACTTCTCTCCGAAGACATCCTTCTGCGCGATGTGATCGACCTTGAAACCACGTTCTCCGGCCAGATGGGCGAAGATGGCGACGTGGAAGAGCCGGTGGTCGACACGTCTGGCGTCGAAGCGGCGGCCAAGCCGAAATCCGATCAACCGGAGCTTGATGCCGACGGCAACCCCATTGCCGACGACGACGACGACGACGACGACGAGCAGGCCAACATGTCGCTCGCCGCGATGGAAACGGCGCTAAAGCCGCGCGTGCTTGAAACGCTGGACCGCATCGCTCAGGATTATGAAGAACTGGCCGAGATGCAGGACAGCCGGATCTCGGCGACCCTGAACGAAGACGGCACCTTCAGTGCCGGCGACGAAGAGCGCTATCAAAAGCTGCGCGGCGAGATTGTCGAACTGGTGAACGGGCTTCACCTGCACAATAACCGCATCGAAGCGTTGATCGACCAGCTCTACGGCATCAACAAGCGCATCATGTCCATCGACAGCGCCATGGTGAAGCTGGCCGATCAGGCCCGTATCAACCGCCGCGAGTTCGTTGACGAATACCGCGGCCACGAGCTTGATCCGAACTGGCTGGAGCGCATGGGCGAGAAGGCCGGTCGCGGCTGGCAGATGTTCATCGAGCGTTCCTCCGACAAGGTCGAAGAACTGCGTGCCGACATGGCGCAGGTCGGCCAGTATGTCGGTCTCGATATCTCCGAATTCCGCCGCATTGTCGGTCAGGTCCAGAAGGGTGAAAAAGAGGCGCGTCAGGCCAAGAAGGAAATGGTCGAGGCGAATCTGCGTCTGGTTATCTCCATCGCGAAGAAATACACCAACCGGGGCCTGCAATTCCTTGATCTTATTCAGGAAGGCAACATTGGCCTGATGAAGGCCGTGGACAAGTTCGAGTACCGCCGGGGCTACAAGTTCTCGACCTACGCGACGTGGTGGATCCGCCAGGCGATCACTCGCTCGATCGCCGATCAGGCGCGCACGATCCGTATCCCGGTGCATATGATCGAGACGATCAACAAGCTGGTTCGTACAGGCCGTCAGATGCTGCACGAGATTGGCCGCGAGCCGACGCCGGAAGAACTGGCCGAGAAGCTGCAAATGCCGCTCGAAAAGGTCCGCAAGGTGATGAAGATCGCCAAGGAGCCGATCTCTCTCGAAACGCCCATCGGCGACGAGGAAGACAGCCAGCTTGGCGATTTCATCGAGGACAAGAACGCGGTTCTCCCGCTCGACAGCGCCATTCAGGAAAACCTGAAAGAGACCACCACCCGTGTTCTGTCGTCGCTCACGCCGCGCGAAGAGCGTGTTCTCCGTATGCGTTTTGGCATCGGCATGAACACGGACCACACGCTCGAAGAGGTCGGTCAGCAGTTCAGTGTGACCCGCGAACGGATCCGGCAGATTGAAGCCAAGGCGCTGCGCAAGCTCAAGCACCCGTCGCGGTCGCGCAAGCTGCGCAGCTTCCTCGATCAGTAAGGCGGGCGCATGTCCTTTTGGAAGAAACTTTTTGGCGGCGGTGGGGAGCCTCAGGCACCCGCCGCCGATCCGATTGAGTACAAAGGCTTTCGTATCACGCCGCAGCCCATAGACGAGGGCGGGCAATTCCGCATCTGTGCCGTGATCGAAGGAGAAGTGAACGGCGAGGTAAAGACCCATCGCCTGATCCGGGCTGACATGATCCGCGAATTTGACGTTGCGGCCGAGGCCTCCGTGGACAAGGCTCGCCAGATGATCGACCAGATGGGCGAGAGTCTCTTTCGTACATGAGGTTGCTTTGCGCCGTTGAAAACGCGCTGACCTGGCCGATCCTCATATTTCTTTGTGCGACCGTGGGCCTGGCACCTTTCTTTCCGGAGCCGCATATCTGGGAAAAAATGAAAATGTTGGCGGCCGGTGATCTCGTGCGACCGACCGACAGGTTCGATCTTGCGCTGCACGGTATTCCTTGGGTTTTTCTTGTTCTGAAGCTGGCGCTTACGCGGAGACGCACGCTATAGGCGAGGCCTGAGTCAACGGTTTACCAACGGAACGGAATTTAGCCAAATTCGGTGTATTCTGCGCCTGAGCCAAAGGTGATCTGCACCATTTCTGCGGAACCTAAGTGTCATAATCCACGTTAAGCACTCAGGAGGCCCAAGCAGATGAAGAAAATTCCTCTCTACACCATCGCTCTGCTCTTTACTGCCGCAGGGACATTTGCTGCCACGGCAGCTCTGGTTGATCGCGAGCCGAGCGTGATCGAAATCGAAGTCGATGCTCAGGACTTGGCGCGATGTCAGGAGACCTTGGCGCAGGTCGCCCAGATGCCGGCTGTTACAGACGGCGGATCCCCGATTTTGTTCGACAGTGCAGACGATCTCCCGCAAGTCGCCTGCGTCGTCCGGGACGTTTGATTTCGTGAGCCATAAGGCCCCGGCCCGAACCGGGGCTGCTTCAATCAAACACCTAATGATTTCTCGTGGCGCAATCTTGCTACCGGCCAGATCGACGGGCACCTTTACACTGCGTCGTTTGAAGCAGGAAACTCGAAATGCCATCTACGACCTTTACGATTTCAACCAGCGGACAAGGGCTTTACGAGTTCAGCGATGACGTCGCTGCATGGGTGCAGGGCAGCGGTCTTCTGACCCTTTTCGTGCGCCACACGTCTGCAAGCCTGCTGATCCAAGAAAACGCGGACGCGGACGTTCAGAGTGATCTTCAGGCATTCTTTCACAGATTGGTCCCGCCAAGCACCGACCCATCCATGTCCTATCTTACGCACACCTACGAGGGCCCCGATGACATGCCGGCCCACATCAAGGCGTCCATGATGCCGGTGAGCCTGTCGATCCCGGTCAGCAATGGACAACTGGCGCTCGGCAGATGGCAGGGCATTTACCTGTTCGAGCACCGCACCGCGCCGCACCGGCGACAGGTTGTTGCACATTTGGGCTAGGATGGCGGGACGGGAATCTGCCACTTGCAGGCGACAGCGCGCATGGTACCTTCACAGCCATCTGCTCTGCCGCAAAACAGGTCCGTGAATGTCGCGTATGCCATCGGGAAAAACGCTTGCCGTTGTTGCGGTCCTGCTCGCCGGGGCTTTGGCGTTTGGTGTTCCGGAGTTCCTTGCCGATCGCGCGGACCGGTCCGGCGCGCTCTGTCTGGGGCCGGGGCAGGAGGGCACGATCTGCCGTTTCGTGGGTGGCCCGATCGAGATGGGTGGAACGCCTGTTTTCGTTGCGAAGTTCAAGCACGCGTTCCTGCCGACCACCCGGAAAATCGATTTTATTGATGGTTTCGGACAGACATGGACCGCTCCGCCAAAAACGCTGACGGACGGGGCGTCTATTCCGATCCTGTTCGAGCCACTGATGGGCGACCGGCAAAGCCGCGAATACCTCGAAGCGGCCGCGCTGCATGATGCTTACTGCGGCGTCGGCAACGAGACGCTTGAAACCTACCAGACGAAACGCTGGGAAGAAGTGCACCGGATGTTTTACGAGGCACTATTGGTAGCCGGAACGCCCCCGATCCGCGCCAAGATGATGTTTGCCGCTGTCTATCTCGGTGGGCCGCGCTGGGATGATCCTGAGCGTTCGCTTGACGATGTCGACCCCGAGGCGATGAAGCGCGAAGCCAAGTGGTGTTTCAAGTGGATCGAGGACACGGACCCGACGGCCGAGGAAATCATCGCGTGGATGACCCGCCGGGAGGCCGCGTTGAAAGCCGGCGAAAACACCAAGCCGGTTTATTCCGTGCCCGAGGGCCTCTGATATGCCGAATGCCGCAATCCGGGTGGTGGATGATTTCATCAGCGCGCGCCGCGAAGATTTTTCCGACTGGTGCGCGACAATCTTCGATTTCGCCGAACCTGCATGGCGGGAGTATCGCTCCTGCAATTGGTACGTGGCGCGGCTGCGCGCCGAGGGTTTCGAGGTCGAGGAAGGCTCCGGCGGAATGCCAACCGCGTTCTGCGCCCGTTGGCGCAATGGCGACGGGCCAACCGTCGGGTTCTATGCGGAATATGATGCGGTGCCGAGCAATTGTCAGGCGGCTGTGCCGGAGCGCGCCCCGCGTGAGGGGCTCGGCTTCATGGCGGCAGGGCATACCGACCCGCATTCGGCTCTCGGGATGGGATCGCTCGCGGGTTTGCTTGCGACCAAGGCGGCAATGGAGGCGCAGGGCATTCGCGGCATTCTGCAAATCACTGGAGAGCCTGCGGAAAAGGTTCGTGGCTCCAAGCCCATCCACGCGGCAAAGGGGTATTATGACGGGCTGGATGCGATGCTGTCCTTCCATCCGTTTTACATGCTGCCGCTGTGCAACACCGTGCGCTGGGACACGCATTGCGGCGCGGCCTACAGCTTTGTTTACCGCTTTCTGTGTGAGGCGCCGCAGCACTGGGGGGCGACGGACGGCGCACCAATCCCGCAATCGCATTCGGATATCCGCGCGCCGGGCGCGAATGATGCGCTGATGCAGATGTATCAATCGGCCAGGGCGCTGCGCGGAAGCATGTTGCCGCACCAAGGCGGCTGGTCCGTGTCAGAGGCCATCCTATCGACCGGGCAGGCGACGGCGGACAACCTTCCCGCCTTGATGGCAGATTTGCAGTATATGATCCGGGTGCCGGATCTCGCCATGGCGGAACAGATTACGGCGCAGCTGGATCGTCTCGCCGACCTCGCGGCGCAGATGACCGGATGCCGTGTCGAAAAGCACTGGGTGTCGAAGTCCCGTCCCGGCTTGGCCAATCATGCCATGGCGCGGGCGGTCTGGACGGGATTGCAAGAGGTTGGGCCGCCGGATTGGGACGAGGCTGCGCTCGATCTCGCGCGGCAGGTGCAGGTGGCTTGTGGAACGGAGCCAGACGCGGTCCCGCTGATCTCCGAATGCACACGCTTGATTGATCCCGAAACTGCCGAGGCGATCCTGCGCCGGGACTTGCCGCCGTCCCAAGCGAACAGCACATCCGACGATTACACGGATATGACATGGCATTGTCCGACCGCGCGGTTCTATGTCGCGCGCCCGGCTTTGCGGGGCGGGCCCTATCCACCCTGGGCGATGAATGCTCTGGGAGGCATGCCGGACTTGATCGACCCGACAGTGATCTGTGCCGGTCGTGTCTTGGCCCGAGCGGCCTTGCGGGTTCTGACCGATCCCGCGCTGCGAACGGCGGCTTGGGCGGAATTCGAAGCGCGGCGCGAAGCCGCGGGTGGGATCCCGCCGCTTGCCGATTATCCGGCGCCGACGCATCTGCCCTGGCCGGAGTATGTCGAAACCCGGCGCGGACGCGATTGGCATATCCCTTCATAGCCGCGCAAACCGGACTGAGTCTCTTTCGCCACGGCGGAAACAGTCACCATATAGCGGCCAAAATTGACCACTACCCAAAACCTTGGGACTGACCTATAGTGGCTGTGGATAAGTGCGGGAAAACCGCGCAATCAGGCAAGAAGAGCAGAAAAACGGAACGAGGGGGACGGCCAATGCGCTGCCCGTTTTGCGGTAATATTGACACTCAAGTGAAAGATTCGCGCCCGGCGGAAGATCACGTCGCCATTCGGCGTCGGCGCTTTTGCCCTGCGTGCGGAGGACGGTTTACGACCTATGAGCGTGTGCAGCTGCGCGACCTCGTGGTGATCAAGTCCAACGGCAGGCGTGAGGATTTTGATCGGGACAAACTCGAACGGTCGATCCGGATCGCGATCCAGAAACGACCGCTGGAACCGGAACGCGTCGATCAGATGATCTCCGGTATCGTGCGGCGGCTCGAAAGCATGGGCGAGACCGATATTTCCTCGCACCAGATCGGGGAGATCGTCATGGAGACGCTGGCCCGGATCGACACCGTCGCCTACGTGCGCTTTGCAAGCGTTTACAAGAACTTCCAGGCTGCGGATGATTTTGACAAATTCGTCTCCGAGCTGCGCCCGGAAGCAGCGGTCCCACCGGCCGAAAAGTGAGCGAAGCCGATCGGCATCACATGGCCCACGCGCTTGCGCTGGGGCGTCGCGGGATGGGCAAATGCTGGCCCAACCCGGCGGTTGGCTGTGTGATCGTGCGCGATGGACGTGTCGTGGGCCGAGGTTGGACACAGCTCGGCGGCAGGCCGCACGCAGAGACCGAGGCGTTGGCCATGGCGGGCGCGGCGGCGAAGGGGGCAACCGCCTATGTCACGCTTGAGCCCTGCTCTCATCATGGCAAGACGCCGCCCTGTGCGCAGGCGCTGATCAAGGCCGGGATTGCGCGGGTTGTTGCGGCGGCGCCGGACAGCGATCCACGGGTGTCGGGCAAGGGCTTTGCCATGCTGCGCGATGCGGGGATCACGGTGGAAACGGGCCTTCTCGCCGACGAGGCCCTGCGCGACCATGCTGGTTTTCTACTCAGGACAGAACACGAGCGCCCGTGGCTGACACTGAAGCTGGCGATGAGTCTGGATGGTCGGATCGCAACTGCAACGGGAGAGAGCCGCTGGATCACGGGTCCGGACGCCCGCCGCGCGGTCCACGCGCTGCGCAATACGCATGATGCGGTCATGGTCGGGGGCGGAACGGCGCGTGCGGATGATCCGTCGCTGACCGTGCGCGGCTTTGGTGCCGTGCCACAGCCTGTCCGAGTGGTGGTATCCCGGTTTCTCGATCTTCCACTGATGGGGCAATTGGCGCGCACGGCGCAGGACGTTCCGGTTTGGGTCTGCCATGGCCCTGACGCCGATCCGCAATTCCTGCGGACTTGGGAGGGGCTAGGCGCGCGCCTGTTGCCGTGCCGCGTGCAAGGCGGTCGTGTTGATCCTGCGTCGGTTCTGTCGGCGCTCGGCAAGGCGGGGCTGACCCGTATTTTTTGCGAAGGGGGCGGACAGCTGGCGGCGTCCCTGCTCGCCAGTGATCTGGTGGACGAACTTCAGGTCTTCAGTGCCGGGATGACGCTGGGCGCCGAAGGGCATCCGGGAATTGGTGCCCTGGGCGTGGAAAGACTGAGCGAGGCACCGCGATTCCAGCTTGTGGATTTCTCGGTGGAGGGGCGTGACATCCGCCATATTTGGCGCCGCATCGCAGCGGAATAGAAATATTCTTGTTATCATGGGATTGTCTGCGACACTTCGCGCAATCATGTCCGGGGAATGCTGCTGTGGAAAACTGGAAAATCGCTTTCCCAAGAGTGGCTTAGGACCCTCTTCTTAACCTTTTGTTAAGAAGGCTGCGGTCAAGCGTCTCGCGTAAAGGCATTTCTCCGAATGCAGGCTGCCAAACCTATCGGCGCCAGAGATGGGCCTGGCTTGCAAATATTCCCTGAAGCTTCGACATGCTGCGATTGAATGGCCCTCTGCGCGGCAGATCATCCTGTTCGAGTCGGTCCACGATGATCTCGACCGGGCAGGGCAGCCCGGTGCGTGGGTCGCGATAGCGCGGATACTCGATCAGCACGGCATGGGCGAGCAATGCAATATCCGGTCTCGGCCCGGCGATCCGCCGGGCGGGCACCGGTCCAAGATCCTGTGTGAGACCCCAACCGGCATAAAACGGCGCGCCCAGGGTCGTGACTTTGCAGCCGCGTAGCAAGGCTTCGAACCCGGTCAGCGACGTCATGGTCCAAACCTCGTCAACCAGATCAAGAAGCGGGGCGATTGGTGCGTTCACGAGTGTCAGGTCGGCCCAGGTCTCGGGATTATCGACGCGTCCAGCGCGCAGGCCCGCTTCGACATCGGGATGCGGCTTCCAAAGCAGAACCGCATCGGGATTCGCGGCCCGCACCCGTTCGAGAAGGGCGGCATTGCTCTGTAGATCCGGGCTGCCGGTCAGGATAGAGGCATCATCTTCGACTTGGCCAGGCACAAGTATCCGGCGTCCGGCCGGCACTGTGGGTAAATCTCCGGATAGATTGTATTTGGACAAGTTTCCGGTCGTGACCCGCTCGATCAAGCGCCGGGCGCGTTCGATTTGGTCAGGTCTGTGATCCGCAGCGCGATTGCGGATCAACATTTCCAGCCGCGAGGTTCGGGACGGATCGTAGTAAATGCCGTGATCGTCCAGCACCAGCGAGAGCGGCGGGACAAGCTCGGCGCCCAAGCCGCGTGAGCGCAAAAATCCGTCCTCCACGCGCACGGCCTCGGCATCCATGGCCTTGCCGGCCCAAACCATGCGGCGGCGCCCGGTTTTATTCGCCAATCGGCGCGACTTTTCCACATCCGCTTCGAAGCGTATCTTCTTGTCTTGACCAAAGAAGGCCTGCAGATGCGCGCGTTTCCACAGGCGCATGCCTTCGGCGATCCAGCCTTGGCGGTCTTCCCGCCACGCCCGTGTCTGCGCCTCAAGCGCGCCCAACACGTCTTCGATCTCGCACAGCCTGTCACTGTAGGGGCAGTACCAGTGTGGATAGAGGATCATCGCTCCCGCGAAGAGTTGCGCGCGGGTCAGCCTGCGCTGGCGGCGGGTACTGATCATTTCATCATCAGTCAGGCCCCATCCGGCGTAAAACGGCAGGCCGAACACGCGGGGTTTATGCCCGGCCAATATGGCCTCAAAGCCCATCTGTGAGGAAACCGTGTAAACGGCGGTCGCGCCCTCCAGCAGTTGCCACGGCGAGGCCGCCGCGTCGCACAGGCTGACCGGGCCGGTGGCATCCTCCTCCCTGAAATGGCCGGGCCGATGCCCCGCTGCGGTCTCCGGGTGGGTCTTGATCACGATCCGGGCGCCGGGGTTCTCTTCTCTCGCGACGAAAAGCATTTCAAGAAAGCGGTTACGATCGGCACCGGACGCCAGGACGGAGGCATCGCCGCCTGTCTGGTCGATCACCAGAACATAGCCGGGATCGGGGATGTCCAGATCGAGCCGAGTGGCGCTGTATTTCGACAGGTGTGCCGATTTCATCCGCGCCATGGCGCCGCGCGCCCGGTCGAGCAGGGCCGTATCGTCCAGCGGTTCCCTTGCCAGCAGGGCTTCCAGATCGGAGGGGTTGCGACCGTCGAAATGCACACCGGTATGATCAATCAGTAGCCCAAGCGGCGGCTCCCCGTCACGCCCAGGGTTGAGGGATCTCAGGAAGCTGTCCTCGATCCGCACGATTTGCGCGCCGGTTCGCCGTGCCATGGCCTCGCCCCGGTGGGCAAAGGGCGACTGCCCCCAGACGCCAATGAGTTCGTCAGGCGCAGGACGTCCAAGAGAAACGCGATACCCGGCGAGGCCGAGAATCCGCCGGAGGCGAGGCTGACGCAGAAACCCGGCGTTGTAGACAAAAAGACGCCGAGGGATCTCTCCCCCGGCGTTGCCCTGTCCCTCGGGTCTGTTTTTCAAACGGTTAGCCACCGGATCCGCCGAGAGTATCGGCCGCAGAGGTGATGGTCGTGGCCGCGCCAAGCGTGCCGGTCAAGGCGGCAATCGTCCTGTTCCACTGGGTGAACGGCGCTTCGGTCACATAGAGCGTATCTTGATCCCGAACCACGAAATCGCGGGCCATGAACATGCCGTTCGGCTGCGTCAGGTCCAGAACATAGACCATACGCTGTGCGCCGATCAGATCGCTGCGGCCAAGCACGGTGTTGGCGATTTCCGCCGGTTCGTTGCGGAAAACGAAAACGCCGGTCGGGTCCGCAGAGCCTGCCAAAAGGCCGCCAACCTGCGCAATGGCCTCGACGGCGCTGATGTTCTGGCTCTCGAAGGGCACGCGGGCCTGTGCGCCCGTCGCGCCAAGCGCGGTGAAGGCGCGGGTGTCTTCTTCGACGAGGATGCGGTCGCCGCCGCGCAAGGCAATATCGAACTCCGGATGCTTGTACAGGTCCTGGAACCAGATGGTCTCGGTCCGGTTGCCGCGTAGCACTTTGACCTGGGCAATCTCCGGTTGGATCGTGATGCCGCCGGCGCGCGCCAGCATGGTTGACAGTGTCCGCGTGGGCCGTTCGATGGCATAGACGCCCTGTCCGCCGACGGAGCCGACGAGGCTCACGGTCGAGCCATCCCCGGCAAGGCGGCGCACCTGAACCTGCGGGTCCGGCGTCTGCTCTTCGAGCTTGTCGGTGATGATTTGGCGCAGCCGCTCCGGCGTGTTGCCCGCTGCGCGGATCCGCCCGGCATAGGGCACGAAGATGAACCCGGAGCCATCCACCTGTACCTCTTCGAGGGATGTGGCATTGGCGGGGCCGCTCGACAGCAGGCCGTCGTCGACATTTTCCCAGACCGTCAGCCCCAGCGTATCGCCGGGCCGGATCGTATCGGAGCCGAGCGTTTCGGCGTTGGTGAAGGCTTCGGAAAATCCAAGCGCGGGCACAACGGCCGTGGCGCGGGTCACGCGGTCATTGATGGAGACGACAAAGGCGTCGCCTTCGCGCTGAACGGAACCAGCGAAAATTTCACGTTTGTTGGGGCCGACGCGCGGCAGGCCGCAGGATGCCAGGATTGACACCGCAGCCATGAGGGCGACGGACTGCGCCCACCGGGAAGGGGAGTTTTTCACTGCTCGGTCTCCTCGACCTTATGTTCTGCCTCGGGTTTTTCTTTTTAAGCTACCGTCAATCCATGAAAAACGCCAGCATTAGAGGCAGTAAGGCCTAGTGCACGACCCGCAACTGTTGCCGAGGGGCCGCGGTCCCGCGCCTGAGCGCATCGTAGGGATCGTCCGGAGCGAGCATCATGTCGACCACCTGACGGAGCAGTTGCCGCCGTCCGCGCGCCGAGTAGAATCCTCCGGGAAGCTGTGATGTTTCAAGCAGATAGCGGCGATAGTCCTTGTAGGCGTGCATGTTCGGGCGCGACGGGGTCGAAAAGAACTCGGGGAGTGGCTGAGTTGAGACGAACTCGGGTTTGGAGTAGACGGCATCGCCAAAGACCTTGATCGGAATACCGCGCCAGAGCGCCTGTTGGGCCGCAGTGGAATTGACCGTCACGGCGGTACGGGCGTCAGTCAGAAGCTGCGCCAGCTTGCCGCCACGCACGTAATGGACCCGGTCGGACACGCCATATTGCCGGGCGAAGTCCCGTATGGCGCGCCTGACGTTGACACGGCCGTCCTCTAAAGGATGGGCTTTGAAAACAAGGTGATGATGCCCCGGCGCCCCGCTGGCAAAGCCGTCGATCACCTGTTCGAGGAACTCTGGCATTGAGGTGAAGGGGGAATGCTTCTGGAACGAGCTGTCATGCTCAAGCTGCATCAGCACGAGGTGATATGGAAAGCCGCCAAGCCGTATGCGCATTGTTGCGATCGCCCGGTCGAGCCAGGTTGCGGGCATCAAAACCAGCCTGCGCAGGTAGAGCAGGAATTCCTGCACCACGGTCAGCGAGCGGTGCGGCCGAAAATTGCGGTAATCCCCATTCCGGAACATGATGAACCAGTGGTAGAGCGCGCCGTAGAAGATGTGATGCCGCATGTCGCCCCAATGGGCCGGAGGCAGCGGCGCCTCCATATCCGACATTTCCAGCGCGCGCTTCATCTGGTCGATGGTCATGGTCATCAGGCGCGAATGACCGTTCGATCCGCCGCGTTCGTAGGTCACCCAATAGGGCCGCATGTACCCTTCCTCGAAGACATGCACCGTCAGACCGCGCCGTTTCGCCTCTTCCACGGCTTCGGCATGGATGCGGCGCACGTCGCCGTACAGAACAATGTCCGTGACCTGTTTCTGCGCGAGCAAATCGACGAAGGTCTGACGCCAGTCGTCCTGCGTGCCGCGGAATGGAATGTAGCTGCGTGGATGAAACCAGAAGGCACGGTCGCCCGCATTGAACCCGACGCGCCAGACCTCGGCCCCGGTCTTGCGCAGCATAGCACCAAGACGGTTGAAGAAGGGGCCATGCGGTCCCTGCAGGAACAGGAAGACCCGTTGCTGTCCGGTTGCGTTGTTCATTGCGGCGTTCTATGTCCTTGCCCTGAACCTTTTATTAACGGCGGAACCCGGCGAAAATAAGGCCCGGATTTGCCAGTGCCAGCGGGAGCTTCCATGTTTACAGGCATCGTCACCGATATGGGCGAAATCCGCGCCTTGGAACAGCGCGGCGATCTGCGGGCGCGCATCGGCACCGCCTATGACACCAATGGCATCGAGATCGGCGCGTCCATCGCCTGTGACGGCGTGTGCCTCACCGTGATTTCTCTCGGGGACGATTGGTTCGACGTGGAGATCAGCGCGGAGTCTGTCTCAAAGACGAACCTCGATGTCTGGGCCCTCGGACGGCGGATCAACCTGGAGCGTGCCCTGAAGGTGGGCGACGAGCTTGGTGGCCATATCGTTTCCGGGCACGTCGATGGGGTGGCGGAGATCATCGCCATGCGTAACGAGGGCGACAGCACCCGCGTAACCCTGCGCGCGCCGGATCGCCTTGCCCGGTATATCGCGCCGAAGGGGTCGGTCGCGCTCAACGGCACGTCCCTGACGGTGAACGAGGTGGAGGGCTGTGATTTTGGTATCAACTTCATTCCGCACACCAAGGACGTGACGACCTGGGGCAATGCCGCAGTCGGGGATCGGGTCAATCTGGAGATCGACACGCTTGCCCGCTATGTCGCGCGTCTTCGGGAATTCGACTGATCGCGTGGATCACTCCGCTGGCTGGAACCCGACGATGAGCTGGCGCAGTCCCAAAGCGGCACCGGCAAAGATCGCCAGAAAGGTCACCGGGGCTGAGATCGCCAGCACGGAAAAGGCGCTCAGCCCCTGACCGACGGAGCAGCCAAGCGCGGTCACCGCGCCCATACCCATCAGAGCCGCGCCGAAGATCTGCCGACGCAGCTCGCGAGGATCTTCGCAGGCTTCCCAGCGGAAATGGCCCTTGATGCTGGAGCCGATGAAAGCGCCGATCCAGACCCCGGCAATCGAGCCAACGGCAAAGGAGAGGGGGCGGGCGGAGCCGGTCATCCACCACAAAATGGATTCGCCCAGCGGCGCGGCAAAGCTGTGTGAGACCACGGGCAGGGCTTCAAACCCCTCTCGCGCCACCCAAGCCGTCCCGGCCCAGCCGATGATGATGCCGATACCGACCACAGCGGCCCAGAAAACCTGGGACGGCTTTTTCCAGAGCGCGGGGGATGCGGCGGACGCGCCAAGAATGACAAGCCCAAGCGCCATGCCGATGACTGGAATGGATATCCCCAGAAGGCCGCCGAGATAATGCGCGATGCCGGGCGGGGTGTCGCCGAGCGAGAGATCCTGCTGCGGAAAGGCAAATTCACGCAGCGGGGCCACCGGGCCGGACAGGGCAACATAGGTCGAGACGCCCATGACCAGCACAATGACAAAGCTGCGCAAATCGCCGCCGCCGAGGCGCGCTACCGCGCCGTATCCGCAATTGCCCGACAGCGCCATGCCATAGCCAAAGACGAGCCCACCGACGATGGAGGCCATCGGCATCCATTGGAGCGACAGGTAATATGTGCTGGTGTCGACGAGCCAGCCGACGGACATCAGGGCAAAGCTGCCAAGCACCGCGACCCCGATGGCCACGCCCCACATGCGCATCCGGGTGTTCGAGCCGCCGTACAGCACGTCCTCTATGGCGCCCAGCGTGCAAAACCGCCCCAGCCGCGCGGCAAGTCCAAGACAAAGCCCGCCCAGAAGGCCGAAAAGAGCCACCCAGTGATGTTCGGAAAGCAGTTCAAACACGTCCGGCCTCCTCCCGACCTGAGCGTTTCATATTAGCATTATGCTATGTTTGAGCTGTTCTTACAAGACACGTCAGAGAGCGCGTCCGGGAGGTGCCGGGCTCAGTCGTCGTCTTTGCAGAACAGCTCGTAAACGCATTCCAGCATCTTGCGCGGCCGATCATCGGCCAGGCGATAGTAGATCGCCTTGCCATCGCGGCGGGGCACGACGAGCCCCTCAAGCCGCAGTCGCGACAGTTGCTGGCTGACCGCAGCCTGCCTGGCCGACAGCAGGTCTTCCAGTTCGGTCACCGATTTCTCACCACTCACCAGATGGCACAGGATCATGAGCCGTCCTTCGTGGCTGATCGCCTTGAGAAAGGCCGACGCCGTGGTCGCCTTGTCGACGATCGTGTCGAGTTCTTCTTCGCTCAGATCGTCGCGCAGAACGGGCAGTGATTGGCTCATGCTCCGGGGTCCCTCAGTTCAATGCCGGTTCGAAGTCGGTGTTTTCTTCAAGAAGCTTCGCATAAACAGGCCAGAAAAAATCTTCGCCGACATACCCTTCCATTCGAGCGATTTCGACGCCGTCGTCAATCAGAATGAACGTCGGCGTGAAATTTACCCGCCGCGCATAGGTGACGCCCTCCGGCGGACCCATTTGCAGATCGGCGCGGATCAGCGGGGCGAATTGTCCCTCTGCGGTCTTGTCATAGGCGGGCGCGATCTGATCGTCCCAGGCGGCGCAGTAGGCGCAGCCCGGTTGCTCGACCATCACGAGCTTTACCTCCGCAACAACAGCGCTCGCAGCCCCGATACCGAGGGCGAGTGCCGCAGCAAGAACCATTCCGAAGACTGCCATTTTACACCGAATGTCTATTGACTGACGCAATACATAATCTGAATATGTGAATTGATCAAGAAGGAGGTCGCCTGTGTTCGACATTTCATTCGCAGGTGCGGCATTTGCGGGATTATTGAGCTTTTTTACGCCCTGTATCCTGCCGATGGTGCCCTTCTATCTTTGCTACATGGCGGGCATTTCGATGTCCGAGCTGCGCGATGACAGTGGCATCACACCCGGTGCGCAGCGTCGGCTCATCATTTCCGCGATTTTCTTTGCGGCGGGTGTCACCACGATTTTCGTCCTTTTGGGCATGGGGGCGACGGCCATCGGGCAGGCATTCGGCCAATGGAAGGACACGTTGTCCTACGTCGCCGCGGCGGTTTTGTTCGTCTTTGGGTTGCATTTCTTGGGTGTTATCCGCATCGGTCTGCTGTACCGTGAGGCGCGCATGGAAAGCTCGGCCGAGCCGACGACGCTGCTTGGCGCCTATGTCATGGGGTTGGCCTTCGGGTTTGGCTGGACGCCCTGCGTCGGCCCTGCGCTCGCCTCGATCCTGATGATCGCAAGCGGCATGGGCGATATCTGGCGGGGCGGTCTGTTGCTGCTCGTATATGGGCTGGGTATGACGGCACCGTTCGTGATCGCCGCGCTGTTTTCCGGCCCGTTCCTGCGATGGACCGCGCGCCATCGGAGCAAACTGCAGTACGTGGAAAAGGCAATGGGGGTCATGCTGATCGTTTTTGCCATCCTGATCGCGACGAATACAGTGAACGTAATCGCACAGTGGATGATCGACACGTTTCCGGGTTGGACATCGCTTAGCTGAATGGGAGAGATCTTGTGAAACATTGGATCGTAGCAGCGGTGGCGCTGCTTATGGCGCTGCCCGCGATGGCAGAGATCGGCGATGACGGGCTGCACAAGCAGCCGTGGATGCGGGACACCTTCAAGGACCTGCGAGAGGACCTTGCCGAGGCGAACTCGGAGGGCAAGCGCCTCGTGATCTTCGTCGAGCAGCGCGGCTGCATCTATTGTCAGAAAATGCACGAAGAGGTTTTCGTCAATCCCGAGGTCAGCGCGTACATCGAGGATCATTACTTTGTTGTTCAGGTGAACCTGCACGGCGACACCGAGGTAACCGATTTCGACGGAGAATCGTTGGCCGAAAAGGACCTCGCCCGGAAGTGGAATGTGCTTTTCACGCCGAACATCGTTTTCTTTCCGGAGGCGGTGCCGGATGAGACACCCGGCATCCGCGCGGCGGTCGCGGTCATGCCTGGCGCGTTCGGCAAGGGAACGACCCTAGACATGTTTACATGGGTGGCGGAAAAGCGGTATGCGCTTGATAACGGGGAAGATTTTCAGCGCTACCATGCCCGTAGAATCCAGGAGCGCGACAACGGAAAAACCGACTGACTTAAGGCTTCATAAGTATTAATTCATTTCTGTGAATTTGTTGTTGCGTTATGTCGGTGCGGTGGCCTACGGTATACACCAGCCAAATCGGAGCGACGGCCTGCAAGGGCGGCGTCAGGCCTAGGGAGGGAAAATGAAGCTAACAGCAATCACGGTGGCGGCAACGCTGATCGCAGGAGCGGGGTACGCCCAGGAGGTGGCACCCGGTGACGTTCAGTTCGGTGAATATGGGGCGGTCGAGACGTCGTTGAGCGGCGTTGAGGGCAACGCGGACAGCGGTCGGAAGATCTTCTCGACCAAGTCGCAGGGCAACTGTGTCTCCTGCCATCAGGTGAGCGCTCTGGCGGATGTTCCGTTCCAGGGCGAGGTTGGTCCGGTTCTGGACAGTGTCGGCGAATATCGCTCGGCCGAAGAGCTGCGGGGCATTGTCGCCAACGCCAAGATGACATTCGAGGGCACGATGATGCCGGCCTTCTACAAGACCACTGGCTTCATCCGTCCGGGTGATGGCTACACGGGCAAGGCCCCGAAGGGCGAGCTGTCGCCGATCCTGTCGGCACAGGAGATTGAAGACTTGGTCGCCTTCCTGCTCACGCTCAAGGAAAGCTGATCCAACTTAGGGTTCAAGGAGACAAGACGATGGACTTTACGCGTCGCGAAACGCTGGCACTGGGTGCAGGTGCCGCGCTGATGACGATCCTTCCGTTCCGCGCCAATGCCGCGGTCGAGGACGTTATTGCACAATTCACCGGTGGTGCCGCTGTGGCGGATGGGGGCGTCGACCTCACCGCGCCGGAAATCGCCGAAAACGGCAACACCGTTCCGGTGTCCGTGGCCGCAGAGGGCGCTTCCGCGATCCTGCTGCTTGCCGCTGGCAACCCGACACCGGGTGTCGCCACTTTCAATTTCGGTCCGCTTGCCGGGTCGCGCAGCGCTTCCACGCGCATTCGCCTTGCCGGAACGCAGGACGTGATCGCCATTGCCAAGCTGGCCGATGGCTCGTTCGGCCGCGCATCCAAGACCGTAAAGGTCACCATCGGCGGCTGCGGCGGCTGAGGCACAACAGGAGATTTGAACCATGGCATCTGATGCAAAACCCCGTGTGAAGGTCCCCAAGAAGGCGTCGGCCGGTGAGGTGATCACCATCAAGACCCTGATCTCGCACAAAATGGAGTCCGGTCAGCGCAAAGACGGTGACGGCAACCCCATTCCGCGTTCGATCATCAACCGCTTCACCTGTGACTTTAACGGTCAGAACGTGATCGACGTGAAGATGGAACCGGCGATTTCGACCAACCCCTACTTCGAATTCGACGCCACCGTTCCCGAAGCCGGTGACTTCAAGTTCACCTGGTACGACGACGACGGTGACATCTACGAAGAAACCAAGTCGGTCGCGGTCGGCTGACGGCCTGTCTCTTGCCCTGCCGATCTGGCGGGGCAGGGCACCTTTAGGGAGGGATAATAATATGAAATTCAAGGCACTGACGGCTGTTGCCGCTCTGCTTGCCGCCCCCATGGTGATGGCGGGCGGGGCGGATGACGACACGCTCGTCATCAACGGCGATCTGGAGATCGTGACCAAGACGGCCGCGCCCGATCACATGGCGGATACGGGCATCGACACGATCATGTCGGGCTGGCATTTCCGCTCGGACGAGACACAGCAGCTTGAGATGGATGATTTCGACAATCCCGGCATGATCTTCGTCGATCAGGCCATGGATGTCTGGAATGCTGCCGACGGCAGCGAAGGCAAGTCCTGCGCCGATTGCCATGGTGATCCCGGCGAAAGCATGGCGGGCGTCGCGGCGAGCTATCCCAAATGGAATGATGGCGCCGAGGAAATCCGCACGCTGCAGATGCAGGTCAACGATTGCCGCACAGAGCGCATGAGCGCCGACGCATGGAAATATGACGCCAACGACGCGATCAACATGGAAGCGATGATCACGTCGCACTCCCGCGGTATGCCGGTCGATGTGGCCATTGACGGTCCCGCTCAGGCGGCGTGGGAGCAGGGCAAGGAGCTGTACTATACCCGCACCGGTCAGCTCGAGCTGTCCTGCGCCAACTGCCACGAGCAGAACTATGGCAACTACATCCGCGCCGATCACCTCAGCCAGGGGCAGATCAACGGCTTTCCGGCCTATCGTCTGAAAAATGCCAAGCTGAACGGGGTTCACAGCCGTTTCAAGGGCTGCGTGCGCGACACCCGCGCCGAGACCTATGGCGCCGGTTCGCCGGAATTCGTGGCGCTTGAGCTTTATGTGAAATCGCGTGGCAACGGCCTGTCGGTCGAAGGCCCCTCGGTCCGCAACTAAACCCACCAGCCCCCCGCGGTCATCAATGGCTGCGGGGTTTCTTGCTTACATCCCATTCACACATGCGCATGTGTGTCGCGAAAGAGAAAGAAAGTTCCTCCCATGATCTCAAGACGCGATTTTCTGCAGGTGTCCATGGCAGCTTCGGCGATGGTCGGGGCTTCCGGTTTCGGCAACTGGGCACGGCTCGCCGCCCAGCAGGCGTTGACACAGGATCAGCTCCTGGAATTCGACACCTTCGGCAATGTCAGCCTGATCCACGTCACCGACATCCATGCGCAGCTCAAGCCGATCTACTTCCGCGAGCCGTCGATCAATATCGGCGTTGGCGGCAACAAGGGGCAGGTGCCGCATGTCACCGGCGCCGACTTCCGCAAACTCTATGGCATCGAGGATGGCTCGCCTTCGCATTATGCGCTGAGTTCCGGAGATTTCTCCTCGCTGGCACAGGCTTATGGCAAGGTTGGCGGTCTGGACCGCGTGGCCACCGTGATCAATTCGATCCGCGCCGCGCGCCCTGACGCGCTGTTGCTTGATGGCGGCGACACCTGGCACGGCTCCATGACCTGCTACAAGACCGAAGGCCAGGATATGGTCAATGTCATGAACGCGCTCAAGCCTGACGCGATGACCTTCCACTGGGAATTCACCCTTGGCAGCGACCGCGTGGCCGAGATTGTCGAAGGTCTGCCCTTCGCCGCGCTTGGTCAGAACATCTTCGACGCCGAGTGGGATGAACCCGCCGAGCTGTTCCCGCCATACAAGTTTTTTGAACGCGGTGGGGTGAAGATCGCCGTCATTGGTCAGGCCTTCCCTTATATGCCGATCGCCAACCCGCGCTGGATGTTCCCGGAATACAGCTTTGGCATCCGCGACGAGAACATGCAGGAAATGGTCGATGAGGTACGCGCGCAGGGCGCCGAACTGGTCGTCTGCCTGAGCCACAACGGCTTTGACGTCGACAAGCAGATGGCGAGCAAGGTTGCGGGCATCGACGTGATCCTGTCGGGGCACACCCATGACGCTCTGCCCGAACCGGTTCTGGTGGGCGAGACGATCATCATCGCGTCCGGCTCCAACGGCAAATTCGTCTCCCGTGTCGATCTGGACGTGCGCGATGGCCGGATGATGGGCTTCCGCCACAAGCTGATCCCGATTTTCTCGGACGTGATCGAGCCGGACAAGGAGGTCGCCGCGCTGATCGACGAGCAGCGCGCGCCCTACAAGGCCGAGCTTGAGGAAGTCATCGGCCAGACCGACACGCTGCTCTATCGCCGGGGCAACTTCAATGGCTCTTGGGATGATCTGATCTGCGACGCGCTGATTTCCGAGCGCGAGGCCGACATTGCCATGTCGCCCGGCGTGCGTTGGGGGCCGTCCTTGATCCCAGGCGATGACATCACGCGCGAGGATATCTGGAACGTGACGTCGATGACCTACGGCGAGGCCTATCGTTCTGAAATGACCGGTGAATTCATCAAGGTGATCCTTGAGGACGTGGCCGACAACATCTTCAACCCCGACCCCTATTACCAACAGGGCGGCGACATGGTCCGGATCGGCGGCATGGCCTATCGCTGCGACGTGTCGAAGCCGCAGGGCGAGCGCATCTCCGGGATGACCTTGCTCAAGACCGGCGAGGCGATTGATCCGTCAAAGACTTACGTGGTCGCCGGGTGGGCCTCCGTGAACGAAGGCACCGAAGGGCCGCAGATCTGGGACGTGGTCGAAAACCACATTCGCAAGCTTGGTACTGTCACGTTGGAGCCGAACAACAGCGTCGCGGTGACGGGGCTCTGATCCGGAGCCCGGGCCCGTCGATTTTCAGGAGGAGAACCGGACCATGAAACATATCTTTGTGACAGCAGCTCTCGCGGCAACCCTTGCAACCGGGGCGCTTGCCGAAGGCAAAACCCATCACATCGCCGTGCATGTGAACGATGGCGATCCGCGCGTGATGAACATGGCGCTGAACAATGTGGCCAACGTGAACAGCTACTACACATCTCAGGGCGACACGGTGGTGATCGAAGTGGTGGCCTATGGTCCGGGTCTGTTGATGCTTGTCGACGGCAAGAGCCCGGTGGCGGACCGGATTTCGACCATGTCGCTGGAGATCGACAGCCTGACGTTTGCCGCCTGCGGCAACACCCATCGCAAGATGTCAGAAAAGGCAGGGGCCGAAGTGCCTTTGCTGGATGAGGCGAGCATCGTGCCCTCTGGGGTCGTCCGTCTCGTGGACCTGCAGGAGCAGGGATACGCCTACATCCGGCCCTGAGCCGGGCCGACCTACCGGAAACATGCAATCTGAATTGTGGAGACTGGCATGAGCACTCAGAACAAGGGCGCGTCGCGTCGTCAGTTCCTGACTGGCGCGGCTGCGATCGGGGCGGGAACTGTGGCTGCTGGCGTGTCACGCGCCGCCGGGCCCGACCCGCTGATCACCGAGGTGCAGGAGTGGGCCACTGGCCTCGGCGATGGTGTCGATGCCACGCCCTACGGCCTGCCCATCAAGTTCGAAGACGACGTGATCCGCCGCAACGTGGAGTGGCTGACCGCAGATACGATCAGCTCGATCAACTTCACGCCGATCCACGCGCTTGACGGGACGATCACGCCGCAGGGTTGCGCTTTCGAGCGCCACCACTCGGGTGCAATCGAACTGGCCAAGAAAGATTATCGTCTGATGATCAATGGCTTGGTCGACAAGCCTTTGGTCTTTTCCTACGAGGATCTCGAACGGTTCCCGCGCGAAAATCACGTCTATTTCCTCGAATGCGCGGCCAACACCGGCATGGAATGGGCGGGAGCGCAGCTCAATGGCGCGCAGTTCACCCACGGCATGATCCACAACATGGAATATACCGGCGTGCCGCTGCGCACGATCCTCGCAGAGGCCGGTCTCGATGCCGCGGGCGATCTCAAGGACAAGTGGGTCTATGTCGAGGGCGCGGATGCCTCTTCGAACGGCCGCTCCATCCCGATGGAAAAGGCCTTGGACGACGTGCTGGTCGCCTTCAAGGCCAACGGCGAGGCGTTGCGCAAGGAGCACGGCTACCCGGTGCGCCTTGTCGTGCCCGGCTGGGAAGGCAACATGTGGGTCAAATGGCTGCGCCGCGTCGAGGTCATGGATGGCCCGGTGGAGAGCCGCGAGGAGACGTCGAAATACACCGACACGCTCGCCGACGGCACGTCGCGCAAGTGGACCTGGGTCATGGATGCGAAATCGGTCGTCACCTCGCCCAGCCCGCAGGCCCCGATCACCCACGGCCACGGCCCGCTGGTCATCACTGGCATGGCCTGGTCCGGTCACGGCAGGATTACTCGTGTCGACGTGTCGAAAGACGGCGGCAAGACATGGCAGACAGCGCGGTTGGCCAAGGATGGCGAGGATAAGGCGCTGACCCGCTTCTATCTCGACACCACGTGGAATGGTGAGGAAATGCTGCTGCAATCGCGCGCCATGGACGAAACCGGCTACGTTCAGCCGACCAAGGCGCAGCTTCGCGAGGTGCGTGGCCTGAACTCGATTTATCACAACAACTGCATCCAGACCTGGCATGTGAAAACAAATGGAGAGGCCGAAAATGTCGAAGTCTCTTAAGCTCTTTGGCGGCACGGCCGTCGGCCTCGTGGTTCTGGGAACCGCCGCCTACAACTTCGCCGACAGATCTGTCGCGGGGTTCCCGAAGAATCCGCCAACCCTCGCCGCGCTGCCCGCTCCGATTCCGGAGCCGGAAGTTCCGGTTCAGGCCGCCGCCGCGCCTTCAGCAGCGCAAGGCGCGATCGAAACCGTAGCGACCGATGGTGCAAGCGGCCTGTTGGTGTCGGCGGCCTATGCTGATGAGGCGAGCACCGGCACTCGGTTTGGCCTTGGCCGCGAGGCCCTGCCCGAAGAGGTCTCCGCGTGGAATCTGGACGTTAGCCCCGATGGCACCGGTTTGCCGGACGGATCGGGCAACGCGTTGGACGGAGAGGCGATCTTCGAGGAGAATTGTGCAGTCTGCCACGGCTCCTTCGCGGAAGGCGTCGGAAATTGGCCCAAACTGGCCGGCGGCGATGGTACGTTGGCCGATGCCGACCCGCTCAAGACCGTGGGCAGTTACTGGCCGTATCTGTCAACCGTTTTCGATTACGTGCACCGCTCCATGCCGTTCGGCAATGCGCAGTCGCTGTCGAACGATGAGGTCTACGCCATCGTCGCTTATATCCTCTACTCCAATGATATCGTCGAGGATGACTTCGAGCTGTCGAAGGCGACTTGGGGCGATGTCGTGATGCCCAATGCGGACGGCTTCATTGTCGATGACCGCGCAGAGACGGAATACAGCATCTGGCGGACCGAGCCTTGCATGGAAAACTGCAAGGACAGTGTCGAGATCACCATGCGCGCCACGGTTCTGGATGTGACGCCGGAACAGGAGGGGGCCGAGGCCGCCGCCGCGCCGGGAGAAGAGGCCGAAGCGCCGCAGGCCGCTGCAGAGGTTGCGGAGCTCGCCGCAGTCGAGCCTGCCGCCGCCGCAACTGCTGCGCTCGACCCCGCGCTTGTTGCCGCGGGCGAGAAGGTCTTTCGCAAGTGCAAGGCCTGTCATCAGGTGGGCGACAGCGCCACGAACCGCACCGGGCCGCAGCTCAACAATGTGGTCGGTCGCGAGATTGGCGGCGTCGAAGGCTTCAAGTACTCCGGTACGCTGGCCGAGATGGGGGGCGCATGGGATGAGGACAGCCTGCACGCCTTCCTCTCCGACCCGCGCGGCTATGCCAAGGGCACCAAGATGGCCTTTGCCGGGATTCGCAAGGAAGACGAGCTCGATGCCATCATCGCATTCCTGAAGTCCGTCTCCCAGTAACCTGCGATTTTCTGCGCCGATCAGGGGCCGGGGCGTTCAGTTGCCTCGGCCTTTTCTGTGCGTCCTCCCTCCGCCGGTTCGGGAAAGACGCTTGAGGTCTGGAATCCCACAGTTTTCCCAACTCGCAATTCGTCGCATTATCGAATCGTGGCCTGCTGCGATCGCCTCAGGGCGTGTCTTGGTGAATGCTGGGCCGGAACGTGAGTGTGAGTGGGAGACGATATGTCATTTCGGTCTGGAATTGTGATCCTCGGAGCTATGTGCGCGCTCGCCGCCGCCTTTGGTCTCTTGCCTGCCTGATTTTGTTGCGCGGGTTCTCATGGGTCGGCAGGGCATGAACGGAAGGCCCGGCTGAATGTGGCCTTTCATTCGCGCGAATCCTTGACGTTCGCCAGCGAGTTCGGCCCATTGGGCGCATGCCACACGATCATCATCACATCGACCCCGAATCCGGCGACCGCCGCGTTGCGGCTGCCGTCGGGGTCAACATGCTTCTCACCGTTGCGCAGGTCATTGGCGGGGTGCTGTCCGGCAGTCTCGCCATGATCGCCGATGCATTGCACAACTTCAGCGATGCGATCAGTCTGATCATCGCTTTCTGGGCGCGCAAGATCGCCCGGCGTCCGGCGGATGCCGACATGACGTTTGGCTATGGCCGTGCGGAACTGGTGGCGGCGTTGGTCAACCTGACGACGCTGATCGTGATCGGTCTTTACCTGATCTACGAAGCGATCATGCGCTTTTTTGCGCCCGAGCCGGTGACCGGCTGGCTGGTGATCATCATAGCCGGTGTGGCGCTGGTGATCGATCTGATCACGGCGGCGCTGACCTACAGCATGTCGAAAGACAGCGTGAACATCCGCGCCGCGTTTCTTCACAATCTGGCGGATGCGCTTGGCTCGGTTGCGGTGATCGGGGCAGGGACGCTCATTTTGCTGTTTGGCTGGACCTGGGTCGATCCGGCGGTGACCCTGCTGATTGCCGGTTATATCCTGTGGATGGCGTTTTCCGAGATCGGCGGCGTCGTGCGTATTCTGATGCTCGGAAGCCCGCCTCAGCTTGCCCCGGATGCGGTTCTTGCCACGGCGGGCGGGGTGGACGGTGTCCTGGAGTTGCACCACGCGCATCTTTGGCAGCTCGACGAACACCGGGCCTCGCTCGAAGCGCATCTGGTTATCGAAACCGGGTCATGGGGCCGTGCGGATGCCATCAAGGATGCGGTAAAGCGGCAGCTCATGGAGATCCATGGCCTGTGCCATGTGACGCTTGAGCTGGAATGCGCCCGGCACCGCTGTGACGACGCGCTGCCAATCGGACATGCTCCGGGCTGAACGCTAGGCGGCCTGTTTGCCTGCCATCTGGTGCAGCAGGTCGGGGATGCTTTTGTTGAACTTGAAGAACCCCGCCGTGGCGTGGGGCCACGTCAAAAGATCAAGCGGACGCAACGGCTTGATGACGGGAATATCATCGATGGCATTCACGATATCCGCGACTGGCCCGACCGGGGCATAGGGTGTCACGATCTGCTGCGCACCGACCTGCCGTGCCCAAGCGCTGATTGCCTCGGCATTGCCCAGCCCGTGCGAGACCGGCCCGATCAAACCATCGCACCGCGCGCAGGCGTTTTCGATGGCGGCCCGTTTCCAGGCGATCACATGCGGCGACACGGCCAATGGTGTCAAACCGGCATGGCCGCTGATCGTTGCCGTCGCCACAGGGGACAGTCCGCCCATGAGCAGCCAGTTTGGCGAGAGGTCATCACTGTGCAGGATCAGTGCGGTCGGCACGGACGGATCAAAGGATTGTTGTACCGGCGGGGCGATGCGCTCTGGCACTTGGGGGCCATCGACCGGCGTCGCTTTTGTCGCGAGGGCGCTGGCCTCCGGTGAAAATCTGCCTTCCGTGAAAGTCTCGATGTTGTCCGGCCGGGCCAGGTAGGTCTTGCCGGGGGTCTGAATGCCTGCAACCCACCGCCACGACAGCGTGTTGGAGGCCGGATCGCCATCGACAAGATGCCTCAGGAAGAAATCGGCGCCCAACTCCCACGGCAATTGCAGGGTAAAGATCCAGATCGAGGCAAACCACATCCGGGTGTGGTTGTGCAGGTAGCCGCGCGATGTCAGCTCTTTTGCCCATGCGTCGAAACAGGCGATGCCGGTTGCACCGTTGCAGGCGGCCTCCCAGCGCGCGCGCAGACCTTCTTGCGTGGCGATGTCGTCCAGATGTTGAGAGAGCGCGTGTTGATATTGCCTCCAGACGCCGGGCCGCAACTCCAGCCAACCCTTCCAATAGCTGCGCCAGAGCACTTCCTGGACAAATTTTTGTGCTTCACCGGCCCGGTGCCGGGCCAGAACCGCCTTCAGGCACTCTTCTTCCGTAATGACGCGGTGCCGCAGGTATGGCGACAGGCCTGAAACGTCGCTTCGCGCGTCCGGGCCAGGGTCATAATTGCGCCGTTTCACATAGTCGCTGCCCGCACGCGGGGCAAAATCGGCAAGCCGTGCCAGGCCGGCCAGACGCGTCGGTGGAAAATCGTTCAAGACCCGCATGCAAACCCTATCGCTCTGCTTCAAGCCTTAAATAGCACAGCCTGCAATCGCGACAAGAAAGGTGATTTTTCCAGCGCCCCTTGCGGGTGTCTGGGGGCAGTAATAAGACTCTGTAAACCCCTAGGCCTTAGGCATCCACAAAGACACGAACAGGCAGGTCCCCGATGAAAGATCCGATTGACGTCTATATGAATACCCTCGTGCCGATGGTGGTCGAACAGACCAGCCGCGGCGAACGCGCTTACGATATCTTCTCGCGCCTGCTGAAGGAGCGGATCATTTTCGTGAACGGTGCCGTGCACGACGGCATGTCGAGCCTGATCGTCGCGCAGCTGCTGCACCTTGAGGCGGAGAACCCGTCCAAGGAAATCTCCATGTATATCAACAGCCCCGGCGGTGTTGTGACCTCGGGCCTGTCGATCTATGATACCATGCAGTACATCAAACCGAAGGTGTCCACGCTCGTGATCGGGCAGGCGGCCTCCATGGGCTCGCTGCTGCTGACGGCCGGCGAGGGCGGCATGCGCTTCTCGCTGCCGAACAGCCGCATCATGGTCCACCAGCCGTCCGGCGGCTACCAGGGGCAGGCGACGGACATCATGATTCATGCCGAGGAAACGCTTAAGCTGAAGCGTCGCCTGAATGAAATTTACGTGAAGCACACAGGTCAGACGCTAAAAGCGGTTGAGAGTGCGCTGGAACGGGACAACTTCATGGATGCGGAAGACGCAAAGAAATGGGGTCTGATCGATGAAATCGTGACCTCTCGTGAAACCGGCGACGCAGAGACCGGCAAATAAACAGAGTGTCTCGCCCGATCCACGGGCGAGACCAACTTTCGGATTGCTCGCCCCATTTGCCTGCCATAAGCTGTGTGGAACGGGGCGGTCAGTGCGAAATTACGGTGCGTTCTTCGATCCGATCCGCGGACGGAGGGCGGCCAGGAAAGGTGCAAAATGGCGACGAATTCAAGCGGTGACAGCAAGAACACTCTTTACTGCAGCTTTTGCGGCAAGAGTCAGCATGAGGTGCGCAAGCTGATCGCCGGCCCCACAGTGTTCATCTGTGATGAATGCGTCGAGCTGTGCATGGATATCATCCGCGAAGAGACAAAGGGCGCAGGCCTGAAGGCTTCCGAAGGTGTCCCGACCCCGCGCGAGATTTGCGATGTGCTCGACGATTATGTGATCGGACAGTCCAAGGCGAAACGGGTGCTCTCGGTTGCGGTTCACAACCATTACAAGCGGTTGAACCACGCGCAGAAGTCTTCGGATATCGAGCTGGCGAAATCGAACATCCTGCTGATCGGCCCCACGGGCTGCGGCAAAACCTTGCTGGCGCAAACGCTGGCGCGCATTCTCGATGTGCCGTTCACGATGGCCGATGCCACCACGCTGACCGAAGCCGGTTACGTGGGCGAGGATGTGGAAAATATCATCCTCAAGCTGCTTCAGGCGTCGGAGTACAATGTCGAGCGCGCGCAGCGCGGCATCGTCTATATCGACGAGGTCGACAAGATCACCCGCAAGTCGGAGAATCCCTCCATCACCCGTGACGTGTCGGGAGAGGGGGTGCAGCAGGCTCTGCTCAAGCTGATGGAGGGTACCGTGGCCTCCGTCCCGCCGCAGGGCGGCCGCAAGCATCCGCAGCAGGAGTTCCTGCAGGTCGACACGACGAACATCCTTTTCATCTGTGGTGGTGCGTTTGCCGGTCTGGACCGGATCATCAAACAGCGCGGCAAGGGGTCCGCCATGGGCTTTGGTGCGGATGTGCGTGACGACAGCGAAGCGGGGATCGGTGAAACATTCCAGGAGCTTGAGCCGGAAGATCTGCTGAAATTCGGTCTGATCCCGGAGTTCGTCGGTCGTCTTCCGGTCGTGGCGACGCTTGAGGATCTGGATGAAGACGCGCTTGTCACCATCCTGACCCAACCGAAGAACGCCTTGGTCAAGCAGTATCAACGGCTCTTTGAAATGGAAGACACCGAGCTTTCCTTCACCGACGACGCGCTGACCTCGATCGCCAAGAAGGCCATCGAACGGAAAACCGGCGCGCGCGGCCTGCGCTCCATTCTGGAGGGCATTCTGCTCGATACCATGTTCGAATTGCCGGGCATGGACGAGGTGACGGAAGTCGTGGTGAATGATGAGGCCGTCACATCGGAAGCAAAGCCGCTGATGATCTACGCCGATCAGAAGAAAGAAGGCGCCTCGGCGAGCTGAGGTTGTCTTCGTGTGCAACGGATTGTAGGGCGGGGTTGTTGACCCCGCCTTTTTCTTTGGAAGTGGGACAATGATCAGACGAATCTCATCCGGCGGACCGTTCGAAGAGAAGATCGGATATTGCCGTGCGGTGGTGGCAGGCGGTTTCGTACATGTGGCCGGGACTGTCGGCGCGGGCGATACGGTCGAAGCGCAATGCCGCGCGGCGCTTGATACTATTAGCAAGGCCCTTGCCGAGGCCGGCGCGTCCTTTGCCGACGCGGTGCGCGTCACCTATTACCTGCCCGATGCCTCCGAATTCGAGCGCTGCTGGCCGATGCTCAGCGAGCGCTTCGGAAACAATCCCCCGGCGGCCACGATGATCGTAGCGGGCCTGATCGACCCAAAGTACCGTATCGAGATCGAATTGACCGCGCTCGCCCCGGCGGGCTGATCAGCGGGCATCCCGAGTACGGACCTGAACGGAATAGTCCGGTCCTAACGTGGTCTGCACCTCTGCCTCGCTCAAGGCTGGCCACACGGGGCCGGGGGCGAGAAATCCGTTGCGGACCAATCCCGCGTGCAGCACGGGCATGTCGGGTTCCCCGATGGCCAGCCGTGCGCGGCCGGATGGACCATGCTCCCAAACCCGGCGCAAGGTATTGAACAAAAATGGCTGTTTTCCGGAAAAGCTGCGAAGATGCGACAGGATATGATCCGTGGCGACAGATTTTCGCCGCGCGATCACACCGACTTTTTGATCCGGGGTGCAGGCAAAGGCATAGACGTGAAGCGCCGAGCCTTCGCTGGCAAGAACCTGCCGCGCCGCCTTGTAGCGCGCGATCTGCACGGCAAGGTCATGTTGCTCAGGATGGAAAATCTCGTAGCCCTGTTCGGCCAGATACGCCTCGATCCGACCTTCGCCCAGCAACGCACCACGACTCGGCCCAAGCGCGCTGCGTGAAATATAGAGCTTATCCAGCCCCTCCGGCGCGATGTCCCGACCAAATCGCCCCTGTATAAAGGCCCGGAAAGTTGGCGTTCCGGCGCTGATCTCTCCAAGCCCAAAACCTTGCCCCGGCACGATGAGCCGTTCGATACGGGCTGCCGGATGCACCACCTTGATCGGCAGGTTGAGTCCAAGCACCTCGAAAAATGCCCGCTGAAATGGCTCCAGATCTGCGACCGGACGGTCCCGCCGTGGGATGAACACGATACCGTCCGGCGCGCGCTTGAGGTGATCCAGACCCCAGAGGCGGCAACTGCTCTCCACGATGAAATGCGCGAAATTTGTCCAGAGCATTCCGCCCCAGAGCCATGTTCCGGCGATCTGCTCCACCGATTCCTGCGGTGCGGCGAATGGCAGGTTGAGCCTGCGCCGATTGCGCCAGAGCGGCGCCTCCGGAACGTCCTGTCCGCGCGCTGTCATCACACCCGACGGCACAGCCAAGCCGCGCATTGCCGGTGCCTGGATCAACGCGGCGGGGATCACCCTCAGACTCTGGGACCATCCGCCGTCCGGGCTTGGCGGCGCGGTCATCTGCTGCGAGGGGGCCACCGCGCGGGTGCAGGTCCAGACAAAGCGCGTGGAAACCGCATCGACCTGCCGGAAGCCGTTGCGCCGCAGGATGTCCTTGCAGGTCTTGGCGCCTTCGGTCCCGTACACGGTGGGATGAAACTCGATGACTACGGCGCGGATGCCCGAAAGATCAGCGTCTCTCAGCAGCGCCAGTTCGCCGCCTTCGATGTCAATCACCAGCACAGTCGGGCGGAATTGATCGCGCACCACGTCAAATCGCTCGACATTGACGGAAACCGCCCGCGTTTCGCGCGCCTCATGGTCGATCAGGGATGAACCAAGGAAGGAGTTTCGCACATAGAAGGGGATGTGTTCGGGCGCATCCGGCGTACTGAGCAGCACCGCGTTCCGAAGCGTGATCCTGCTCTCCAGCGCGTTTGCGGCGTAAAGCCTCCTGATATGCGGGATCAGAGCCGGGTTCGCTTCGAAGGACAAAATTGCCTCCGGCCTCGCATTCGCTGCAATCACCGCGCCCACGATGCCGAGGCCCGCACCCAGTTCCAGCACACGATCGTTAGGGCCGATCACCGCCAGCGCCCCGGCGATTTCCTCCCGCTCATAGCGAGAGTCCGCGATCCGGCGGATGCGGGTGTCGGTCAGAAATGGCGAGGGTGGGACGCGCACCCCCTTGCATTCCACCGCCGTGGCGATCTCGGTCATTGCTCCGCCTGCTCACTGCTCTTGGGAAATGCTAGGAGAAGCACTTGCAATGCGCCAGATTTTTTCCCGGATCCTGCCACGCAACGGGCCGCCTGCGGCACGTCGGACACTGGACGCCGCGCCCGCTTTTCGCCATACAGGGCAGCAAGAGACACAGGAGTCGTCCATGGGCATTCTCAACACACTTCTCCGCGCCGTGACCTGGTGGAACGGGCAAACCCTGAACACCCAGATCTACACCTGGCGCAACGGCAAGAAGGTCGGCGAGGATGAGCAGGGCAACATCTTTTACCAGACCGAAGATGGCAAGCGTCGCTGGGTGATCTACAACGGTGAGGCAGAGGCCAGCCGCGTATCCCCCGACTGGCATGGCTGGCTGCATCACACTTTTGATGATCTGCCGACGGAAAAACCGCTGGCGCATAAACCTTGGGAAAAGCCGCATCATGAGAACCTGACCGGGACGCAGCTGGCCTATGCGCCTGCGGGCTCCCTGCGCCGGGTGCAGCCTGCCGATCGCAGCGACTACGAGGCATGGAGCCCCGAATGAGTCATTCGACCACCGAAGTGCTCGTGGGCGGCGGCGTGTTGGCCGCCGCTTTGGCGTTTGGCCTCTATGCGGTTCAAAGCGCGGGCTTCGATTTCAGCGGCGGTGAGTATCCATTGCGTGCATCCTTCCGTTCGCTAGAGGGGGTCAGCGTTGGCACCGATGTGCGGCTTGCCGGGGTCAAGGTGGGCACAGTCACGGATATCGACCTGAACCGCGAAACCTTCCGCGCCGACACGGTCGTCAGCATTCGCGATGGTATCGAAATCCCGGACGACAGCGCCATTATCGTGGCCTCTGAAGGGTTGCTGGGGGGCAATTTCATCGAGATCAGCCCGGGCGGATCGCCCTTCAACTTTGAGTCCGGCGATGAAATCCTCGACACGCAAGGTGCGGTCAGCCTGCTGTCGCTCTTGTTGAAGTATGTCGGCGGCGGGAGCAGCAGCGAATGAGACTTCGCGCGCTGATCACGGCTTTGGTCGTGGCTTTCGGTTCGGGGCCTCTCTCGGCTCAGGAGACGGTCAACCCCGGCACCGGTGCGGTTTTGCGCGTTCTCGACAAGCTGAATGCGAAGGTGTCCGACGTTACTTTGGCAAACGGGCAGTCGGCTCAGCAGGGTCTGATTGAAATCGTGCTTGGCGAATGCCGCTATCCCGTCGGCAACCCGGCTGGCGACGCCTATGCCTTCATCACGATCCGCGAGGCTGGCATCGCGCAGCCGGTGTACCGTGGCTGGATGGTTGCCTCGTCACCGGCGCTCAATCCGCTTGATCACTCGCGTTACGACGTTTGGGTGATGCGCTGCACTACGTCCTGACCGCAGTCCGCCAGCGGCGCGGAAAGCAGGTCTGCCTCCTTTTCCAAAGCCTCGGCAAGTAAAGCGCGATAGCCGCCGCGCGAAATCTCGATTCCTCCGAGCGATGCCAGATGTGACGTCACGAATTGCGTGTCAAAGAGAGTAAAGCCGCAGCGCCGCAACTGATCGACCAACCAGGCCAGTGCGATTTTCGAGGCATTGGTGCGCCGCGAAAACATCGATTCCCCGCAGTATGCCCGCCCGACGGTCACACCGTAGACGCCGCCGACAAGATCGCCCTCCATCCAGACTTCAAGCGAATGCGCGTGCCCGAGGCTCTGCAACCGGCTGTATAGTTCGGTGATCTCTTCGTTGATCCACGTCTCCGGCCGATCCGCGCAGCCTTCCAGAACGCCGCGAAAATCCTGGTTCAGCGTGACCGTGTAATTGTCCCGCCTCAGGGCGCGGGCGAGACTGCGCGAGATGTGAAAACCGTCCAGCGGGATGATCCCGCGTCTGCGCGGATCAACCCAGAAGATTTCCGGATCGTCGCGGTGCTCGGCCATCGGAAAGATGCCCGAGCGGTAGGCATGTAGCAGCAGGTCAGGGGTGACGCGATGCTCGTCGGCCATGGATCAGTCGAGACCCCCGGCCTCCAGCCACTTCTCCAGCCAGTGAATGTTGTACTCGCCGGTGTGGATGTCCTTTTCCTGCAACAGGGCGTGAAACAGCGGCACAGTGGTGTCGATTCCATCTACGATCAATTCGCCAAGCGCCCTGTTCAGACGCGCTAGAGCTTCGGGTCGGTCGCGGCCATGCACGATCAGCTTGGCAATCAGGCTGTCGTAATAGGGCGGGATCGAATAGCCATCGTAGAGCGCACTGTCCATCCGAACCCCCAGACCGCCGGGCGCATGAAACGCCGTGATCTTGCCGGGACAGGGGGAGAATTTCGGCAGCTTTTCCGCGTTGATCCGAACCTCGATGGCGTGGCCGTTGATCGTAAGGTCTTCTTGCCGGAACGACAGTTTCTGACCGGAGGCGACGCGAATCTGCTCGCGCACGAGATCCTGCCCGAAGATGGCCTCCGTAACCGGGTGCTCAACCTGTAGACGGGTGTTCATCTCGATAAAGAAAAACTCCCCATCCTCGTAAAGGAATTCGACCGTCCCCGCGCCAGAGTAGCCCATCTCGCCTATGGCCTTGGCACAGATGCCGCCGATATGAGCGCGTTCTTCGGGCGTGATGGACGGGCCGGGGGCCTCTTCGAACACCTTCTGATGGCGGCGCTGCAAGGAACAATCCCGCTCCCCAAGGTGCACACCACCGCCTTGGCCATCGCCGAACACCTGAACCTCGATATGGCGCGGCTTTTGCAGGTATTTCTCAATATAGACTTCGTCATTGCCGAACGCGGCCTTTGCCTCAGAGCGCGCGGTCATGAACGCCCGCTCCATCGACGCGTCATCCTTGGCCACCTGCATTCCGCGGCCACCGCCGCCGGCCGTGGCCTTGATGATCACGGGATAGCCGAATTCCGCGCCGATCCTCTTGGCGTCGTCGACTGTCGCAACACCGCCTGCGGAGCCAGGAACCACCGGAATTCCCAAGGCTTTCGCGGTTTCCTTGGCAGTGATCTTGTCCCCCATGATGCGGATGTGCTCGGCGGAGGGGCCGATGAAGGTCAGGCCGTGATCTTCGACGATCTGCACGAAACGCGCGTTTTCCGACAAAAAGCCATAGCCGGGGTGGATCGCCTGGGCACCGGAGACTTCACAGGCCGAAATGATCGCGGGGATCGACAGGTAGCTTTCGGAGCCGGGCGCAGGGCCGATGCAGATCGTCTCATCGGCCATCCGCACGTGCATTGCGTCGGCATCCGCAGTGGAATGCACAGCGACGCTGGCAATGCCCATTTCACGGCAGGCCCGAATGACACGCAGGGCGATCTCGCCGCGGTTGGCGATCAGGATTTTGTCAAACATGCCCAGACCCTTATTCGAGGATCACAAGAGGGGCGCCGTATTCGACGGGTGCGCCGTCTTCGACCAGAATCCGCTTGATGGTACCCGCACGTGGCGCGGGAATGTGGTTCATGGTCTTCATGGCTTCGACGATCAGCAGCGTATCGCCTTCCTTGACGGTGGTGCCAACGCTGATAAAGGCCGCCGCGCCGGGCTCGGCCTGCATATAGACGGTGCCCACCATCGGAGAGGTCACGGCGCCGGGATGGGCCGCAGGATCTTCGGGCAGGGTTTCTGCCGCCGCGCTGGCTGCCGGGGCTGCGGCGGGCGCCGCGTATTGCAGGGGGGGCGAGGCAACCGGCGCCTGCGGCTGCATGCGGCTGACGCGCACGTTCAAGCTGTCATCTTCGCCGTAGTCGCGTTTGACCTGCAACTCGGTCAGATCGTTGTCGCGCAGTACGTCCGCCAATGCCTTGATGAAGGCGACGTCCGCCTCGTGGTTCTTGTTGCTCATGCGATCCTCACCAAAATTCCTGAGCCGTCGGTTCTGCGCTAACGGCCTGACTGAGGGGCTTATAAGCCAAGCATCGTGCGGTGAAAAGCCGCGTGGTAGGGGAAAAGCGGGAAGGGGCGAAAACCGGCGGTGAACGCCCGACTCGCGGGCAGGACATCAGGGTGTTGTGGTTCTTGATGGCGCGTCGCCGCCGGATCGAGGGCATTGCCGCTCAGAAATGGTGACCTTTCAGCACGACGGGCCGACGTCCGTCGGGGCCGCCCCGGTCAGCTGCATGGAAAACGGCATCGCGCGCCGCGCGGTGATACACGGAGCGGTAATGGGATTGATACGTCCGTGCGCTGCCCGGTTGCGCGGGCGGACGGATGTCACACCGCGGCCCGCGCCAGGGTAGAAGCTTCTTCATAGCCGTTTCGCGCCGTTTGTTTGATGGCCTCCGCCTCAGCTCCCGCTCTATTCTGTCCGGGCAGTTCGGTGCCGGTCTGTGCCTCCTGGCGTGCCTCCGGAACCGGGGGGCGTTTCGCGTCCGGGAGCGCCGCGCCCGGCTCATCTGCATTGGGATCGGACTCGTCCGGGGCAGCATCGGCAGTCGCTGGTTCGACGTCGGTGTCCTCCTCTGGGCCTTTCTTGTTGGCCTGCTCGTCGAGCATTTGGGAAATCTTGATCTGTATGATCGACGGTGGGGCGACATGGGTGGCCGGATCAGGCTCCGCTTTCGTGCGCCATTCCTGCGGCATCGGCGGTGCTTGGCGCGTGTTCGAAGAGGCCGCGCCGTTGGACTGGCTGAGCGGCTGCACCCGTTGTTGCGGAGTCGTTTGTTTCTGAGCGCCCGGCAAACCGAGGGGGTGTCCCGTGGCCAAGGGCGCGATCCATGCTGGAGTCGGGCCTGCGAGTAGCATTGCTATGCTCCGTCCTGTGGGCCCCCACCCGAGAAAGATAACATATTTCTAAGACTATCGCAGCGGGTTCTCTAAAATTGAAAGCACTTTGGACTTTTGTGGTTAACCTCGTCTGAGGTTCTGTAGCGGGCAAGCAAGACGTTTTGGTTCAGCTGGCCGCATGCGCAAAACGGGAACGGCGGACCGTCAAGGCCCGCCGTTCTGTTACTTTTCAGTGTCTTACTTGTGCATTCTGTTATCGATGAGGTCATCGACGACGGATGGGTCGGCGAGTGTTGATGTGTCGCCCAATGCGCCGTAGTC